>NZ_JAUQTX010000090.1:0-23767 GCF_059803775.1 Azospirillum sp. UFLA03-27
GCGTATAATCGTCGGCAGCGTCAGATGTGTATAAGAGACAGGCCTTCTGCAAGGCCACCAGCTCGTTGATGCCCTTGCGGGCGAGCGCCAGCAGCTCCATGAACTGCGGCTCGCTGAAGGGGCGCTCCTCGGCAGTGCCCTGCACCTCGACGATGCCGCCGTTGCCGGTCAGCACGAAGTTGGCGTCGGCCTGCGCCGTCGAATCCTCGGCGTAGTCGAGGTCGAGAACACTGGCGTTCTTGTAGATGCCGCAGGAGACGGCGGCCACATGGTCGGTCAGCGGCATGGTCTTGAGCGCGCCGATCTGGATCAGATGCTGGAAGGCCAGATGCAGGGCGACGAAGCTGCCGGTGATGGCGGCGGTGCGGGTGCCGCCGTCGGCCTGGATGACGTCGCAGTCGATCTTGATCTGCTTCTCGCCCATGGCGGCACGGTCAGTGACGGCGCGCAGCGCACGGCCGATCAGGCGCTGGATCTCCTGGGTGCGGCCCGACTGCTTGCCCTTGGCGGCCTCGCGGTCGGTGCGGCTGTGGGTGGAGCGCGGCAGCATGCCGTATTCGGCGGTGACCCAGCCCAGGCCGGTGTTCTTCAGGAAGCGCGGAACGCCCTCGTCCACGCTGGCGGTGCACAGGACGTGCGTGTCGCCGAACCGCACCAGGCAGGACCCCTCGGCGTGCTTGCTGAAATGGGGCTCAAGGGAAATGGTGCGCAACTGGTCGTGGGCGCGGCCGGAGGGACGCATCGGGCATGATCCGCGAATCTGTTGAAATCGGCGGCAAGCTAGCGCCCGCTGCCCCCGCCGTCCAGCGCGCAACCGGGGCGCACGTTGATTCGGCGCGGACACCTGCCTAAATTCGGGACGCCCCTTATCCGTGCCCCAACAGCATCGTCCGGTCCCCGCCCCGCCATGATCACCGAGCTGAACCAACGGTCCCGCGAGATCTTCCGGCTGATCGTCGACGCCTATGTGGCGACCGGCGAGCCGGTGGGCTCGCGCACGATCTCGCGGAGGCTCGGCATGGCCCTGTCGCCCGCGACCATCCGCAACGTCATGGCCGACCTGGAAGAACAGGGGCTGCTCTATGCCCCCCACACCTCCGCCGGCCGCATCCCGACCGAGGCGGGGCTGCGCCTGTTCGTCAACGGCCTGCTGGAGATCGGCAGCCTGAGCGAGGACGAGCGCGGCTCCATCGAGGCCAAATGCGCCTCCTCCGGGCGGTCGCTGCAGGACGTGCTGGGCGAGGCGTCCACCCTGCTGTCCGGCCTGTCGCACTGCGCCGGGCTGGTGGTGGCGCCGAAGACCGACCGGCCGCTGAAGCACATCGAGTTCGTGTCGCTGGCGCCCGGCCGGGCGCTGGTCGTGCTGGTCAACGAGGACGGGCTGGTCGAGAACCGCGTCATCGAGGTTCCGGTCGGCGTGCCCGCCGCGACGCTGCAGATGGTGTCGAACTTCCTCAGCGCGAAGCTGGTCGGCCGCACGCTGGACGAGGCGCGGCAGGCCGTGCTGCGCGAGATCGAGGACCAGAAGACCGAGCTGGACGAATTGTCGCAGCGCGTGGTCTCCGCCGGTCTCGCCACCTGGGCGGGCAGCGGCGGGCAGAACAGCGGCCAGCTGATCGTGCGCGGCCAGGCGAAGCTGCTGGAGGACGTCACCGCCCTGTCGGACCTGGAGCGCGTGCGCGCCCTGTTCGAGGCGCTGGAGACCAAGGAGACCATGCTGCGCCTGCTCGACGCCACCGGGAAGGGCGACGGGGTGCAGATCTTCATCGGCGCGGAGAATGTGCTGTTCGGCCATTCCGGCTGTTCGCTGATCATCTCGCCGTTCCAGAACAGCCGCGAGCAGGTGATCGGCGCCATCGGCGTGATCGGCCCGACCCGCATCAATTATGCCCGGATCATCCCGCTTGTGGATTATACAGCCAAGGTCATCAGCCGCCTTGTCGGGTGAAGCCCTTGGCAACGCTTCACCCATTCCCCACCAGACCCCTTTCATCAGACGACGACCCAAGACGACAACGAGAGAGCCATGAGCGAAGAGCAGAACAAGCCCGCCGAAGCCGAGGTGGAGCAGACCGAAGCCGTCCAGGACAAGGCCGCCCAAGAGAAGGCCGCCCAGGACAAGGCCGCGGACGCCGGTGCCGGGGATCGCGTGGCCCAGCTTGAGGCCGAGGTCGCCAGCCTGAAGGACCAGCTCCTGCGTCAGATGGCCGAGGTGGAGAACACCCGCCGCCGCGCCCAGCGCGACCGCGAGGACGCCAGCAAGTTCGCCGTGTCCAGCTTCGCCAAGGAATTGGTGACGGTGGCCGACAACCTGCGCCGCGCGCTGGAGGCCGTTCCCGCCGAGGGCCGAGAGAACGACGAGGTGCTGAAGAGCCTCTCCGTCGGCGTGGAGGCGACGGAGCGCCAGCTCATCTCCGCCTTCGAGCGTGCGGGCATCAAGAAGATCGACCCGACCGGCGAGCTGTTCGATCCGAATTTCCATCAGGTGATGTTCGAGATCGAGAACACCGGCAAGCCCGCCGGCACCGTCGTGCAGGTGCTCCAGCCCGGCTACACCATCCACGGCCGCCTGTTGCGCGAGGCCATGGTGGGCGTCGCCAAGGCCGGTCCTCACGAGATGGGCGGCCAGCACGTCGATACAAAGGCCTGACCGTCTCCAGGACGGGTGGCCCGCCCCTCCTCTGGAGGGATGGAACGGCCGCCCTCCGGACGGCAGGCTGCACGTCTCTTGCGGCGGCGCGGCGGCATGGCCCGCCGCGCCGCTTTTTTTCGCTCGGCGGTCTCCGGATGAGTGTCCGCGCGCGATCCTTTGCGTACCGAAGGGCTTGCGCCGGGCTGGTCCTTCGCCTATTCGCATCGGAACCCCGATTCGCGTCGGGGAGTCTCGCGGCGCCCCGTGAATTGCCCGTTCCGGGCGGCCGCTCATTCAGGGAACCGGACCCGTGGCCAAGACCATTCTGACCGTCGACGACTCCAAGACCATCCGCGACATGGTCGCCTTCACGCTGCGCAACGCCGGCTATGGCGTCACCGAGGCGGCGGACGGCACCGCCGGTCTGGCGGAGGTCAACCGTCAGAAGTTCGACTGCATCATCACCGACCTGAACATGCCGGGCATGGACGGTCTGGCCCTGACCCGGGCCATCCGCGGCAGCGCGCTCAACCGCGCCACCCCTGTCCTGCTGCTGACCACCGAGGCCGATCCCGCCAAGAAGACTGCCGGCCGCGAGGCCGGGGCCACCGGCTGGCTGGTCAAGCCCTTTAACCCGGACAAGCTGGTCGAGACCGTGAAGAAGGTCTGTCCGTAACCGGGAAGGCGCCGAGACGGCGGGCCGGGGGGCCTTATCCCGCCCGCTCCCGCGTGAACAGGAACTCCCCCTCCGGATCGTGGGCGGCGAAGCGCCGCTGCGCGGTGGCGCGGTTGGCGACGGCGTAACAATAGACGCAGCCGTGCGGGCAGGTGTCGTAATCGCCGATATCGCGGCTTTCCGCGCACAGGCAGCCGGGGCGGTTGCCCTTTTCCTTGGCCGCGATGGGCCGCCCGGCGACGTCGGACAGCCTTTGCGCGTCCACGCAGCGGGCTGGCGCCGTGCCGGGGACGCCGGCCAGTTCCGGCTGGGTGCACAGCGTCAGCACCATGCCGTGCTCCGCGGCGATGCCGGCCAGATCGGCCAGCAGGGCGCGCTTTTCCTCGGGGTCCGGGTCGCGCCAGGGCACACCGGCGGCGTCCAGGTTGCGCGCCGTCTTGCGGTAGGGCTGAAGGAAGGACACCACCGCCTCGTCGGTCAGGCCGCGCATCCGGCCGGCCAGCCGGGCGAAGGTCTCGCGGTGCCAGGACGGCGGCGTGGCTTCTGCCTCCACGATGGGTGCCGTCACGATGGGGTCGTAGCGCCAGACGGCGGCGCGCGGCCCCCAGCGGTCGCGCAGCCGGGCCATGTGCTCCACCGCAAGCTCCGCGTCGGGGACGGAGCGCTCCAGCGCAGTGGGCAGGCCGGTGATGCTGTACTGGACGACGAAGGGAAAGCCGCGTTCCGAGACCTCCTCCAGCCCCGGCAGGAAGGGGCCGAGATTCTTGGTCCAGAAGACGAAGCCATCGACCTCTGCGCGGGTCAGGCCGATGCGGTAGGTCTGGCCGCCATAGGGGTTGACCATGCGGCAGTGCCCGGCCTCCAGCCGGTTCAGGAACCAGCGCCCGTAGAAGGCGGGGATGTCCGTCTTGTAGCTGGCGGAAATGATCATCGCCGGACCATGGTGGCTCGGCGGGCCGCGATCAAGGCTGGATTCGCCGGCGCTTCGGCCTAAAGTGCCGGCACAGGATCAGAGGGGCACAGGATCAGGGGAGGATGCCGTGACGGGCGGACAGGACGGCCACAGCGTGGGCAACAGTGCGGGCCACAGCGTGGAGTGGGAAGGGGTGGTGCGGTTCCGGCTGCCGGACGGCTGGCGCCCGGAGGTGGAGGAGCATGAGGGCCACGCCGTGGCCGCCTTCCACCCGCCGGCCCCGGCGGGGGGCGTGCTGCGGCTGGTCACCGACCGGGTGGCGCCCAAGGACGGGCCGGACGGTGCGGTGGCGGTGCTGCGCGAGATGGCGCTGCGCTTCGTGCGCCCCGACGACCAGCGCGCCAGCGACCGGATCGTCGAGCCCTGGGGCGACGACGGCGTCTTGGCCCAGGCGGTGATGATGACGGAGGAGGACGGCCACACCGACGCCCATTACCTCTGGCTGGTCGGGGCGGAGCGGGACGGCAAGGCGGCGGCGGCCATGTTCAGCTACCGCCTGCCCATGGTCATGGATGGGGATGAGTCCTGCGCCGGCACGCTGGCCCTGCTCGACGGGGCGATCCGCGCGGCGGAGATCCTGTAGAACGATTCGGGACAGCCGTCGGAAGCAGGAAAGCCGCCCCGTCGAGGGCGGCTTTTTCTTTTCCGATTCTTTTGCGGGCTGATGTCTTGCGAGCCCGAAGTCTCCGGCGTTCCCGCGCCGCTTCAGGCGTTCAGCGCTCAGGCGGTCAAGATTCCGGCAATCAAGATTCCGGCGGTCAGCAGTGGCCGGCGCCGCCGGACATCAGGGCCTTCAACTGCGCCGCCTTCGGATCGAAGGCCATGGCCGCCTCTTCCGCCGCCAGGGCGGCCAGGCTGATGAAGCGCGCCAGATCGTCCAGGTCGCACTTCGTCGCGTCGTCCATAAGGCTGTCGAGGCAGGACTTGATGGCCAGAGCCATGTCGCGCCGTTCGTCCATCATCTTGATCCCCCTATGGAATGCTGCACACGGTCCCGCTTCGGAAAGCCATATCTGCTGGCAAGAGCGGCCCCCTGACCAGCGAGGGATATATCATATTTCCTTCGACTCTCCACTATTAGAATCTTCGGACAACAAAGAAACAAGGCAACCGGCAATTGATTGTGCACTGTAATGCACACCATTACTTGTTAATGAAAAGTTAACATGGCTGGGTTGCGACCGTTTTGCTTGTGTTAAAGCCCTGTAACAGACCGCTTCCGGCACGGTCGGGGGATAAAGGAGGGCGGTTGCACGCCTTATGCTTCTGAATACCCTGGTATTCACTTGCGGCGCGAAGCCGCAGGCGCGACGATATGCCCCGGCGTGCGCGTCACCTTTTGGTCTTTTGACGGTTGGCGGAATGACCAGGGCGTTGCAGCCCGAAACGCACCTGCCTATATCTCCGGCGACAGACGTGAATCCACCCAACCGTTCCACCGACCCCAAGGGGATCGCGGCGGTGCCGGACCAAACGGGCCGCCACGCATCTGCCGAACAACAGAGGCTGAACATGAGCAAAGTCATTGGCATCGACCTCGGCACCACGAACTCCTGCGTGGCCGTCATGGAAGGCTCCAGCGCCAAGGTGATCGAGAACGCCGAAGGCACGCGCACCACGCCCTCCATGGTCGCCTTCGCGCAGAACGCGGAGCGTCTGGTCGGCCAGCCGGCCAAGCGTCAGGCGGTGACGAACCCCGAGAACACCCTCTTCGCGATCAAGCGTCTGATCGGCCGCCGCTACGACGATCCGCTGACCAAGAAGGACCAGGGCCTCGTTCCCTACAAGATCATCTCCGGCGACAACGGCGACGCCTGGGTGGAGGCCGTCGGCAAGAAGTACAGCCCGTCGCAGATCAGCGCCTTCATTCTGCAGAAGATGAAGGAGACGGCGGAGAACTACCTGGGCGAGAAGGTGACCCAGGCGGTCATCACCGTTCCGGCCTACTTCAACGACAGCCAGCGCCAGGCGACCAAGGACGCCGGCAAGATCGCCGGCCTGGAAGTGCTGCGCATCATCAACGAGCCGACGGCGGCCGCTCTGGCCTACGGCATGGAGAAGAAGGGCGCCGGCACCATCGCGGTCTACGATCTCGGCGGCGGCACCTTCGACGTCTCCGTGCTGGAGATCGGCGACGGCGTGTTCGAGGTGAAGTCGACCAACGGCGACACCTTCCTCGGCGGTGAGGACTTCGACGCCCGCATCATCGACTACCTCGCCGACGAGTTCCAGAAGGAGCAGGGAATCGACCTGCGCAAGGACCGTCTGGCACTGCAGCGTTTGAAGGAAGCCGCGGAGAAGGCGAAGATCGAGCTGTCCTCGGCCATGCAGACCGAGGTCAACCTGCCCTTCATCACCGCCGACCAGTCCGGCCCGAAGCACCTGAACGTCAAGCTGACCCGCGCCAAGCTGGAAGCCCTGGTCGACGAGCTGGTCGCCCGCACGATCGAGCCCTGCAAGGCCGCGCTCCGCGACGCCGGCCTGAAGGCCAACGAGATCGACGAGGTGATCCTGGTCGGCGGCATGACCCGCATGCCCAAGGTCATCGAGGCGGTGAAGCAGTTCTTCGGCCGTGAGCCGCACCGCGGCGTGAACCCGGACGAGGTCGTCGCCATCGGCGCCGCCATCCAGGGCGGCGTGCTGAAGGGCGAGGTCAAGGACGTCCTCCTGCTCGACGTCACCCCGCTGTCGCTGGGCATCGAGACGCTGGGCGGCGTCTTCACCCGCCTGATCGACCGCAACACGACGATCCCGACCAAGAAGTCCCAGACCTTCTCGACCGCCGAGGACAACCAGAACGCGGTGACCATCCGCGTCTTCCAGGGCGAGCGCGAGATGGCCGCGGACAACAAGATGCTCGGCCAGTTCGACCTCGTCGGCATCCCGCCGGCCCCGCGCGGCGTGCCGCAGGTCGAGGTGACCTTCGACATCGACGCCAACGGCATCGTCAGCGTCACGGCGAAGGACAAGGCCACCGGCAAGGAGCAGCAGATCCGCATCCAGGCGTCGGGCGGCCTGTCGGACGCCGACATCAACAAGATGGTCAAGGACGCCGAGGCCCACGCCGCCGACGACAAGAAGCGGCGTGAGCTGGTGGACGCCCGCAACCATGCGGACGCCCTGATCCACACGACCGAGCGGACGATCAAGGAGAACGCCGACAAGATCCCCGCCGCCGACAAGACCGCCGCGGAGGCCGCCGTGGCCGAGCTGAAGTCGGTGCTGGACGGCGAGGACCTGGAGGCCGTGAAGGCGAAGACCGAGGCGCTGGCCCAGGTGTCGATGAAGCTGGGCGAGGCCATGTACAAGGCCGGCCAGGGCGAGGCCCCGGGCGCCGGTGCCGCCGGTGCGGCGGGCGCCGCCCCGAACGAGCCGGGCGTGGTCGACGCCGACTTCGAGGAAGTGGACGACGACAAGAAGAAGTCGGCCTAAGCGTTCGGAACCGGAGGCAACCGTTGGGCAACCGCCCGTTGCCTCCGGTGTCACAGCCGGGAGAACCCGGCGCCATGCAGTATCGTCCGGCCCGTCATCCGTCCTGCGGTGGCGGGCCGGAGATATGATTGGTCTATTAGTATGTGAAGGCGGTCGGGGCCCATGGCGAAACAGGACTATTACGAGCTGCTCGGGGTGGCGAAGGGCGCCAGCGCGGACGAGATCAAAAAAGCGTACCGCAAGATGGCGATGCAGTATCACCCGGACCGCAACCAGGGTGACAAGGACGCCGAGCACAAGTTCAAGGAAATCAGCGAAGCCTACGACGTTTTGAAGGACGAGCAGAAGCGCGCGGCCTACGACCGCTTCGGCCACGGCGCCTTCGAGAACGGGCGCGGCGGGGCCGGCGGTGGTTTCGGCGGCTTCGATTTCAGCGGCGGCGGCGGCGGCTTCGCCGACATCTTCGACGAGATGTTCGGAGAGTTCATGGGCGGGCGCCGCGGCGGCGGCGGCGCGTCGGGCCGCGGCCAGGATCTGCGCTACAATCTGGAGATCGGGCTGGAGGAAGCCTTCAAGGGCACCACGGCCAACGTCCGCGTTCCCTCCACCGTCGCCTGCGACTCCTGCAGCGGCTCCGGGGCGGCGGCGGGGACCCAGCCGGTCACCTGCCCGACCTGCCAGGGCCATGGCAAAGTGCGCGCCCAGCAGGGCTTCTTCACCATCGAGCGCACCTGCCCGGCCTGCCACGGCCAGGGCCGCGTCATCAAGGACCCTTGCAAGAGCTGCGGCGGTGCCGGACGCCTGCGCAAGGAGAAGACCCTCCAGGTCAACATCCCCGCTGGCGTGGAGGACGGCACGCGCATCCGTCTGGCCGGCGAGGGCGAGGCGGGGTTGCGCGGCGCGCCGCCGGGCGACCTCTACATCTTCCTGGCCATCGCGCCGCACCCGATCTTCCAGCGCGACGGCGCCAACATCCATTGCCGCGTGCCGATTCCCATGACCACCGCGGCGCTGGGCGGCACGGTGGAAGTGCCGACCATTGAGGGCAGCCGCACCAAGGTGACGGTCCCGCCCGGCACCCAGTCCGGCCACCAGTTCCGCATCAAGGGTAAGGGCATGTCGGTGCTGCGCAGCCAGCAGCGCGGCGACATGTACATCCAGGCCGTCGTCGAGACTCCGGTCAACCTGACCAAGAAGCAGCAGGAGCTTCTGCGCGAGTTCGACACCGCCGGCAAGGAAGGCTCCCACCCGCAGTCCGAAGGCTTCTTCGCCAAGGTGAAGGAGCTTTGGGAAGACCTGAAGGACTGACCGCCTCCGTTCCGACTGCAGGAAAAGGCCCGGCCCATCGCCGGGCCTTTTTCGTGCCAGGCCTTTTTCATGCGCGCCGCGTGCTTTTGCCCCAGTGGTATGACCACTCTGGCGTTGACAGCGGTGGGCGGCGGGAAGACTGTCCCGGCAAATCACGTACACATGCGTTGATGCCACAGGCCGCGCCGCATACGCACGTATCCCTGGAAATCATAGCAATTGCCGTTGCCGATGGGGGGCATCGCGTGTATCAACAAGCGCTTAATCTCCTCAGACGGTTCGCGGAGAGGGCATTCCAGGCGGTGAGCGGCGATCTCTCCTTCGAGCAGTTGCGCGACCTGATGCATCCCGGGGGGCACACCCCGATCATCCAGCGTCGCCGGGCCGTGCTGATCCATTCCCGCGTCCGCATGGTCGCGGCCGTGTTCGCGGTGCTGACGCCGCTGTGGATCGTCATCGACGTCTTCATCTTCCCCTGGCCTCTGTGGGGCTATCTGGCCGGCCTGCGGCTGGTGTCCAGCTTCGCCTTCGGCGCGCTGGCGCTCGGCTACCGGATCTGCGACGACATGGGCAGCGCGTGGCGGGGGTTGGCCCTGCTGCTGGCGGTGCCGACGATCTTCTTCCTCGCCTCGCACCCCATGCTGAACGAGGACATGATCGCGGGCAGCGCGCTGGCGGTCGCCGCCGGCTACGCCTTCCTGCCCTTCGTGATGGTGGCGGGGCTCAGCGTCTTCCCGCTGACCGCGCTGGAGGGGCTCGCCTTCGCGACGCCGATGCTGGCGGCGCATATGCTGGCCGGGGTCTACGGTTCGCTGGTCTTCCCCTTCCCCTCCTATCTGGGCGCCCTGTGGCTGCTGGTGCTCATCATGGTGGTGGCGACGCTGGCGGCGATGAGCCAGCTGCATTTCATGATGGCCCTGGTCGATCAGGCGTCGCACGACGGGCTGACCGGCGCCTTCTCCCGCCGCATCGGGGAGGAGCTTCTGCGGTTGCAGTTCGCGCACGCCCAGCGCTCGGACCATCCGCTGTCGGTGATCTTCTTCGACCTGGACAATTT
Organism: Azospirillum sp. UFLA03-27; assembly: GCF_059803775.1. Classification (NCBI taxonomy): domain Bacteria; kingdom Pseudomonadati; phylum Pseudomonadota; class Alphaproteobacteria; order Rhodospirillales; family Azospirillaceae; genus Azospirillum; species Azospirillum sp. UFLA03-27. Next base: position 10,079 of record NZ_JAUQTX010000090.1, read on the forward strand.
CAAGTCGATCAACGACCGGTTCGGCCACGACCAGGGCGACAAACAGCTCGGGCGATCGGCGGAGGCGATCCGCGCCATGCTGCGCCAGTCCGACGTGCTGGTCCGCTGGGGCGGCGAGGAGTTCGTGGTCATCATGCCCAACACCGGCCGTCAGGGCGCCCTGACCGCGGTGGAGCGGTTGCACGAGCGGGGCCTGGGCAAGCGCCCGGACGGCACCCCGCAGACCGCCAGCATCGGCGTCGCCGAATACCTCCACGACCGCCCGGTGGACTGGGAAAGGCTGGTCGATCTGGCCGACCAGCGCATGTACGCGGCCAAGCAGTCCGGCAAGAACCGGATCGTCGCCGACGACCGGGTCCCCGAACCGGCCTGACCGCTCCCGTCAGTCGTTGCGCAGCAGCGGGGCGGAGGGCTGGCCGAGCGCCCGCCACGTCCCGAGGAAGCCGAAGGCCAGCGTGATCGCCGTGCTGAGCAGCGCCGTGGTCAGCACGGCCGACGGCAGGAAGGTCCAGTCCCAGCGCATCAGGAAGGTCATCACCGCCCAGGCCGTGATGGTGCCGATGACCCCGGCGATGGCCGCGGTCAGGATGCCCAGCAGCCCGTATTCCAGCAGGAACGCCTTCAGCACGTCGGCCCGCGTGGCGCCCAGCACCTTCAACACCACCGCGTCGTAGACCCGGCGGCGGTGCCCGGCGGCGACCGCGCCGGCCAGCACCAGCGTGCCGGCGGCCAGCGTGATGCCCGCGGTGATGCGCACCGCCGTGCCGATGTGGCCCAGCATGGTGCCCACCGTGTCCAGCGCGTCCTTCACCCGGACCAGCGTCACGTTGGGGAAGCGCTGCAGGACGGAGCGCTGGACCTCCGGCTCCGCCGCCGGGGTGCTGCGGACGGTGGCGATCCAGGTCTGTGGCGCCCGCTCCAGCGTGCCCGGCGCGAAGACCAGGGCGAAGTTGATGGCCAGCGTCGAGAAGTCGGCGGCGCGCACGTTGCCAACCGTCGCCTCGATGGTGCGGCCCAGGACGTTGATCCCCATCGTCGCGCCGGGACCGATGCCGAAGGCGCTCGCCACGTTCTGGTGGATGGAGATCAGCGGTTTCCCCTTGTAGTCCTCCGGCCACCAGGAGCCGGCGACGATCTCCGAATGCTCCGGCAGCTTGGCAGAATAGGTGATGCCGCGGTCGCCGGACAGCACCCAGGACTGCTCGGGGTTGACCAGCGCCTTCTCCGCCGGCTGGCCGTTCACCGTCTCGATCCGCCCGCGCAAGCTGGGCACCGCTTCGAACCCGCTGGTGCCGGGCAGGGCGCCGACCATCTGCTTCAGCGGCTCGAACTGGTCGGGCTGAATGTCGACGAAGAAGAAGCTGGGCGCGTCCTTCGGGATCGTCTCGTTGACCCGGCGGGAGAAGTTGCCCTCGATCAGCGCGATGGCGACGAGAACCGTCAGGCCGAGGCCGAGCGACAGCACTACCGCCCCGGTCGGGTTGCCCGGCCGGTGCAGGTTGGCAAGCGCCAACCGCAGCCCCGGACGGCGCGGGCGCCCTGCTGCCGCGGCCCCACGCACCACCAGCCAGGCGGCCATGCGGAAGGCGATGAAGGTGGCGATCGAGCCGCCGACGAACCAGGCGGCGAACATTTTGTTGTGCGCCGTCGCGACGGCCAGCCCGGCAAGCGCCGCCACGGTCAGCGCCATCGCCGCCAGATAGACCGCGCGCGGGCGGCCTCCGGCGGGGGCGACCACATCGCGGAACTGCGCCGCCGCCGGCACCTCCCGCGCGCGGCCCAGCGGCCACAGCGAGAAGGTCAGCGCGGTCAGCAGGCCGTAGAGCGCGGCCAGCGCCAGGGCGCCCGGGTAGACGCCGATCCGGGTGGGCACCGGCAACACCTGATCGAGCAGCGACCCCAGCCCCAGCGGCGCCACCGCGCCGAGCAGCAGCCCCAAGAGGATACCCAGTCCGGACAAGGCGAGGATCTGCAGCAGATAGACCTGGAAGACCAGATCGCCCGGCGCGCCCAGGCATTTCAGCGTGGCGATGGTGCGGGCGCGCGAGTCGAGATGGCTGCGCACCGCGTTGCCCACCCCGACCCCGCCGACCAGCAGGGCGGTCAGCCCGACCAGCGTCAGAAACAGCGTCATGCGGTCGATGAAGCGCTCGATCTGCGGGGAGGCGTTGGTGAAGTCGCGGACCCGCCAGCCGGCATCGGGGAAGCGCGCCGTCAGCGCCTTCTGCCACGCCGCCACGTCGGTGCCCGGCGGCAGGGCCAGCTTGGCGGTCCAATAGACGATGCTGCCGGGCTGGAGCAGGCCGGTGCCCTCCAGCGACGGCAGGCCGATCATCACCCGCGGCCCCAGCGAGAAGGCGCCGTTGGACGCCCGGTCCGGCTCCCGCGTCAGCACGCCGCGCACGGCGAACTCGCCCTCGCCCAGCCGCAGCGTGTCGCCGGTCTTCAGCCCCAGCCGGTCGAGCAGCCCGTCCTCGACCAGCGCCCCCCAGCGCCCGTCGCGGTTGGCCAGCGCGCTGTGCAGGTCACCCTCCGGCGCCAGAGCAACCGACCCGTAGAGCGGGTAGACGCCGTCCACCGCCTTCAACTCGACCAGGGTGGATCGCTGGTCGTCGGCGGAGCGGGCCATGGCGCGCATGTCCACCGACTGCGACAGACGCCCGGCCTGTTCCAGCCAGGAGCGCTGCTCGTCGGTCGGCGGTGCGTAGATCTGCCGCAGCGCGACGTCGCCGCCCAGGATTGCCCGCCCGTCCGCCTGCAGGCCCGACAGCACGCCGCCGGACACGGAATTGACCGCAGCGATGGCTGCGACGCCGAGCGTCAGACAGGCCAGGAAGATGCGGAACCCCTTCAGCCCCCCGCGCAGCTCGCGGCGGGCCAGTCGGAAGGCGAGGGCGAGGTTGGTCATCGGTGCGTCCGGTGGGGTGTATGGGTTGGTGGTGGGGTGTGGTCGCGTCGGGCCCCCACCCAACCCTCCCCCGCTGCGCAGGGGAGGGCTTTTCTCTTAAAAGGCGCTCAATCCCCCACCACGCGTTCGCGTTCGGCGCGGGCGGCGAGGCCGTCGTCGACGATGCGTCCGTCCATCAGGCGCACGGTCCGGTCGCAGCGGTCGGCCAGGGAGGGGTCGTGAGTGATCAGCACCAGCGTTGTGCCCCGCCGCTCGGCAAGGTCGAACAGCAGCTCCACGATGGTGGCGCCGGTGCCGATGTCGAGGTTGCCGGTCGGCTCGTCGGCCAGCAGAAGCGATGGCTCGGCGACGAAGGCGCGGGCCAGGGCGACGCGCTGCTGCTCGCCGCCGGACAGCTGGCCCGGATAATGGGTCAGCCGGTGGGCCAGCCCGACCGCCTCCAGCCCGGAGCGCGCGCGGTCGAAGGCGTCGGCGGCCCCGGCGAATTCCAAGGGGATGGCGACGTTCTCCAGCGCGGTCATCGTCGGCACGAGGTGGAAAGCCTGGAAGACGATCCCCACATGGTCGCGGCGGAAGCGCGCAAGCCCGTCCTCGTCCAGCCGGCCCAGATCCTGTCCGGCGACGCGCACGGTCCCGCCCGTGGGGCGTTCCAGCCCGGCCATGACCATCATCATGGTCGATTTGCCGGAGCCCGACGGGCCGACCACGCCGACCCGTTCACCGGGCTGGATGCGGAGATTCAAGCCTCTCAGGATGTTGACGGGTCCGGCCGCGCTGTCCAATCTCAGATGCACCTCGTCGAGATCGACGATGGTGGACTCAACGGAATCGGGTCGGGACATTGGCATGCGTCTCTGGAACGGGCGGGGGAATGGGCGGGAAAACCTCACGCCATATGGCATGGTGCGCCGCCATTTCAACACGGCCCTCCTTCGGTCGGGGCTGGCCGCTCTCGCCGTCGTTGCCGGAATTGGCGCGGGAATCGGCATGACCGCGCCCGCGTCCGCCCAGACGGGTGCGGGGAAAGGCCCCTACACCCTTCTGGCGCTCGGCGACAGCCTGACCGCCGGCTACGGCCTTCCCGAAGCGCAGTCCTTCACTCCCCAGTTGCAGGCGGCGCTGAGGGAGAAAGGCTACGACGTCACCGTCGTCAACGCTGGCGTGTCGGGCGACACCACGGCCGGCGGTCTGTCGCGGCTCGACTGGGCGCTGGCCGACAAGCCGGACGCCGTGCTGGTGGAGCTGGGGGCGAACGACATGCTGCGCGGGCTCGACCCCGCCGCGGCGCGCGCCAACCTCGACGCCATCCTGAAGCGGCTGACCGGCGAGAAGTTGCCCGTGTTGCTGGCCGGCATGTACGCCTCGCCCAGCCTGGGCCGCGCGTACGGGGATCGCTTCAACGCCATATACCCGGAGCTGGCGAAGGCGTACGACGTACAGCTCTACCCGTTCTTTCTGGACGGCGTGGCGGCCGACGCCGCGCTGAACCAGCCCGACGGCATCCATCCCAACGCGGCCGGCGTGAAGGTGATCGTGGAGCGCATCACGCCCCACGTCGCCCGCCTTCTGGACGGCATCGCCAAGAGCGGAGACTGACACCCATGGCGACCCTGGCCGGCGACACCGCCACCACCGAGACTTACTTCAAGGCCGCTTCGGCCACCGGCACCGAATGGGGCGCCGTCGTCAAGTCGTGCCTGGACGAGCTCGGGGCGGTGGAGGGCTGCAACCTCGGCTTCCTCTACATCACCGACGCGCTGGCTGAGCACGCGACAAGCATGGTCACCCTGCTGCGCGGCGTCACCGGCATCCGTGACTGGGTGGGGACGGTCGGCATCGGCGTCTGCGCCAACGACGAGGAGATCTTCGACAAGCCGGGCATCGCCGTGATGGTCGCCCGCCTGCCGCCGGAAGGCTTCCGCCTGTTCCCGGTGGTGTCGGGCGACATGGAGCCGCTGCGCCGCATGGCCGGCGGCTGGCTGGACAAGCACGGCGCCATGCTGGCGCTCGCCCACGCCGACCCGCGCCACCAGGACTTGGCCGGGCTGGTCGTTTCGCTGGCGGAATCAACCGGGGCCTTCCTGGTCGGCGGCCTGTCGGCCTCGCGGTCGGAGTTCCCGCAATTCACCATCCCCGGCAACACCGCCACGATGGTCGGCGGGCCGGTGGCCGACGGCGGCGTGTCGGGCGTGCTGTTCGCGCCGCAGGTGCCGGTCGCCACCGGCCTCAGCCAGGGCTGCACGCCCATCGGGCCGGTGCGCACCATCACCGCGGCGGAGGACAACGTCGTCCTGGAGATCGACGGGCGCCCGGCGTTGGAGGTTTTCAAGGAGGACATCGGCGAGTTGCTGGCCCGCGACCTCAAGCGGGTGTCCGGCTACATCTTCGCCGGCCTGCCGATCGCCGGCAGCGACACGGCGGACTATCTGGTCCGTGACCTGATCGCCATCGACCCGCGCGCCGGCTGGATCGCCGTCGCCCATCATGTGCAGAGCGGCCAGCCCATCCTGTTCACCCGCCGCGACCAGCAGAGCGCCGAGGCCGACATGCGCCGCATGCTGGCCAATCTGAAGAAGCGCGTGAAGACCACCCCGAAGGGCGCCCTCTACGTCAGCTGCATCGCCCGCGGCCCCAGCCTGTTCGGCGAGGGCAGCCAGGAGCTGGCGCTGATCCGCGAAACCTTCGGCGACATCCCGCTGGCCGGATTCTTCGCCAGCGGCGAGATCTCCAACGCCCGCCTGTACGGATACACGGGCGTGCTCACCCTGTTCCTTTAAGGATCATAGACAAATGCAATACCGTCCGCTCGGCCGCACCGGCCTGTCGGTCAGCGCCATCGGCCTGGGCACCATGACCTGGGGCCGCCAGAACAGCGAGGCCGAGGGCCACGCCCAGATGGATTACGCGCTCGGCGAGGGCGTCAATTTCTGGGACACGGCGGAGATGTACGCCATTCCCCCGACCGCCGACACGTACGGACGTACGGAGGAGGTGATCGGCACCTGGTTCAAGGCGAACGGCAAGCGCGACCAGGTGATCCTGGCGAGCAAGGTCGTCGGCGCCACCGACGGCGGCTTCGCCTGGGTGCGCAACGGCGAGGCAAAGCTCGACCGCGCCAACATCTTCGCGGCGGTGGAGGCCAGCCTGCGCCGGCTCCAGACGGACTACATCGACCTGTACCAGCTCCACTGGCCCGACCGTTCGACCAACCGCTTCGGCGCGCGCAACTACGTCCACCGGCCGGAGAAGGACGGCACGCCCATTGAGGAGACCCTGGCGGCGCTCGACGAGCTGGTGACATCCGGCAAGGTCCGCCACATCGGCGTGTCGAACGAGTCGCCCTGGGGGGTGATGCAGTTCCTCAAGCTGGCGGAGGACAAGGGCCTGCCGCGCATCGCCTCGATCCAGAACGCCTACAACTTGCTGAACCGGACCTTCGAGCAGGGTCTGGCCGAGGTGTCCCTGCGCGAGGATGTGGGGCTTCTCGCTTACTCGCCGCTGGCCGCCGGCACGCTGACCGGCAAATATCTGGACGGCGCCGTTCCCGCCGGCACCCGCCGCGCGCTGGATCACCGCAAGTCGCGCTACGCCACCGTCAACGCCGATGCGGCCACCCGCGAGTATCTGGATGTCGCCCGGCGCCACGGCCTGTCGCCGACGCAGATGGCCATCGCCTTCACCCTGCAGCAGTCCTTCGTGGCGTCCTCGCTGATCGGCGCGACGACCATGGAGGACCTGAAGTCCAACATCGCGGCGGTGGACGTCACGCTGTCGGATGAGGTGATGAAGGATATCGAGGCGGTCAACGCCCGCTATCCCGACCCCTGCCCGTAACCGTTCCGGAAAGCCAATGATCCGTCTCTTCGTCGCCCTCGATTTTCCGGAGGATGTGCGCCGGCGTCTGGCGGGGCTGGGCGGCGGTGTGCCCGGCGCCCGCTGGACCGATGCGGACAACCTGCACCTGACGCTCCGCTTCATCGGGGAGGTGCCGGGAGATCAGGCGGCGGAGATCGACGAGTCGCTGGCGCAGATCGTGGCGCCGGCCTTCGATCTGGTTCTGGACGGCGTGGGCGTGTACGGCAGCGGCCGCAACGCCCGCGTCCTCTGGGCTGGGGTGGAGCGCAGCGACGCCTTGTCGCACCTCCAGTCCAAGGTCGAGTCGGCGCTGGTCCGCTGCGGCCTGCCGGCGGAGGAGCGCAAATTCTCGCCCCACGTCACGCTCGCCCGGCTGAAGGACGCGCCGAAGGACCGGATCGGGCGCTTCGTCGAGGAGCGCGGGATGTTCCGCGCCGGTCCGATCCGGGTGGAGCACTTCACGCTCTACCGCAGCCACCTGGGCAAGGGGGCCGCGGTGTACGAGGCGCTGTCGGAATACGGGTTGGGGTGAGTGGGTTCGGGATTCTTGTCGGGCAACAGGGTCTTCACGGATTTCCCGGATTTAGGCACGGATTACACGGATTTTTTATTTGGTCTTGCCCAGTGCGAGCTGATCGGTAAGGCATGCGCTGAAGCATGAACAAAAGAAATCCGTGTAATCCGTGAAGACCCTCTTGTCCCCCGAGTAACCAACCGCTCTTACAGCGGCACGCCCTTGATCATCCGCGGCAGTTCGCCGACCACGCCCATCGCGTGCCGCATGAAGAAGCGCTTCAGCGGCGGCAGGCGGTTGACGACGGCCATGCCGACGTCGCGGGCCAGCTTGATCGGCGGGATGTTGTTCGAGAACAGGTGCACCAGACCGTCGCAGACCACGGCCAGCAGCACCGTGTCGAAGCGGCGCCAGCGCTGGAAGCGGGCCAGCACCTCCGGCGAGCCGACGTCCAGCCCCAGCCGGTGGGCGTCCACGATCACTTCGGCCAGCGCCGCCACGTCGCGCAGGCCCAGGTTCAGCCCCTGCCCGGCGATGGGGTGGATGGCGTGGGCCGCCTCGCCGATCAGGGCGACGCGCTCGGCGATGAAGCGCTCGGCCAGCAGGACCGACAACGGCCAGGCGTCGCGCCGGGTCACCAGCTCGATGTCGCCCAGATACCCGCCCGACCGGCGAGTCAACTCGTCGATGAACTGGTCCTCGGGCAGCTTCAGATACATGTCGACCAGCGACCGCTTCTCGCTCCACACGATGGAGGAGCGGTTCTCGGTCATCGGCAGCACGGCGAAGGGGCCGTTGGGCAGGAAATGCTCCACCGCCACGCCGTTGTGCGGCTCCGAATGGCGGATCGTGCAAATGATCGCGGTCTGGTCGTAGGCCCAGGTGCGCAGCTTGATCCCGGCGCTCTCCCGCGCCATCGAGCGGCGCCCGTCGGCCCCGACGACCAGCCGCGCCTTGACCACCCGCCCGTCGGCCAGCGTCACCGTGGCGCCGCTGCGGGTGCGCTCGATCGACACCGCCTGGGCCGGGGCCAGATGGTGCAGGCCGGGCAGTTCCTTGGCGCGGGCGAACAGGGCGCGGCGCATGTCCTTGTTGTCGAGAATCCAGCCGAAGGGCTGGTTCTTGCCGTCCCAGGTCAACTCCGTGTGGTCGTAATGGACGAACAGGGGCGAGAACTGGTCGGCCACCCGGATGTCCAGGATCGGGCCGGCGTAGGGTTCCATGTGCTTCCACACGCCCGCCCCCTCCAGCACCTTCATCGAGGCGTAGGCGACCGCCGTGGTGCGGATGTCGAAGTCGTCCCCCGCCTGCCGGTCCGGGCTGTCGCGGTCGATGCAGATGACCGGAACGCCCGCGGTGGCCAGGGCCGCCGCCATGCTGAGTCCGGCCAGTCCGCCGCCCAACACGACGACGTCGGTCGTGATCTCCTGCGCTGCGGTGGTGCCCGATTCGGTCATGATGGCGCTGCCCTTCGATCAGTGTAGACGGGTACGAACAATCGTTCCGCTTGGTCCGGATGTCCAGCGGCGCTGCGTCGCGGCCCCCAAATTGCGTAATTATTAGGCATGACCTGCCCAATCGATCGGCGAAACAGCCAAAAACCGTTGAAAAGGGCCGATTCTGCAACCGGCACGATTTTTGAAGACATTGCTTTTTATGGTCGAGGCGAACACGCTCGAGTCACGTTCGGAAAACCCGCCGTCATGGCGGGATCGGCCGAGGGGGGACCGGGCGACCGCAAGGGCCCGCAAACACGCATACCCAAGGGGAAGCCACATGAAACTGGTTATGGCCATCATCAAGCCGTTCAAGCTCGACGAAGTGCGCGAGGCGCTGACGTCGCTCGGGATCCAGGGCCTGACGGTGAGCGAGGTGAAGGGCTTCGGACGCCAGAAGGGTCAGACCGAGATCTACCGCGGCGCCGAGTATTCCGTGAGCTTCCTGCCCAAGGTGAAGGTCGAGGTCGCGGTGTCCGACGACCAGTACGAGCAGGTGGTCGAGGCGATCCAGAAGGCCGCCAACACCGGCCGCATCGGCGACGGCAAGATTTTCGTGCTGGACATCGCCCAGGCCGTGCGCATCCGCACCGGCGAAACCAACACCGAAGCTCTCTGAGGCGTCCTGGAGGAAGCGGACAGGGCGGGGCGTCATGGCCCGGCCCCTCCCGTAAGGGGGGAAGGCGCGTCCGCTTTTTCTTGCCGCGGGGCATCGATGATCTGCCCGGTGACTTGAGGCCGGGCGCGCCAGTCTTTCCACCGTGGCGCCAAGGCCGCCGGAACGGGCGGCGTATGCTTTCCCTTGACCGGGCCTCGTCCGGTTTTGTGCCCTTGTGCCGGGACTCCACCGTCGATAGGATCGTTTCCGTTTCGTATCGGGCAGAGGCCCCCAGAGGCCACTGACGGGCCGTGCCCCTCGGGGACGGCCCGGCCTTCTCGGGCCGTCCTCATGGAAAGGATTCTCGGCGGCATGTCGCTCCCGGACCTCGGCACCTTCGCTCTCGTCAACGACCGGCTCGACCGGCTGTCGGACTACCCCTTCACGCGGCTGGCGGCCCTGCTGTCCGGGGTGACGCCGCGCGCCAACGCCGAGCCGATCATGATGTCGGTGGGCGAGCCGCAGCACCAGCCGCCGGCCATCATCGACGAGACGCTGCGGGCCAACGCCCATCTGTGGGGCAAATACCCGCCGGTCGGCGGCACGCCGGAGTTCCGCGAGGCGGTGGGCGCTTGGCTGACCCGCCGCTACGCCCTGCCGGACGGGCTGTTCGACGCCGAAAAGTCCGTCCTGCCGGTGTCCGGCACGCGCGAGGCGCTGTTCCTGCTCGCCCTGCTTGCCGTGCCGCCGTCCAAGGCGGGCCGGCAGCCGGCGGTGCTGATGCCCAACCCCTTCTACGCGCCCTACGAGGGGGCGGCCCTGCTGGCGGGGGCGGAGCCGGTGTTCCTGCCCTCCACCCGCGAGACCGGCTTCCTGCCCGACCTCGACGCGCTGACGCCGGAGTTGCTGGAGCGCACGGCGCTGTTCTACCTCTGCACTCCGGCCAACCCGCAGGGGGCGGCGGCCGACGCCGCCTATCTGGAGCGGGCGATCGGACTGGCGCGGCGCTACGGCTTCATCCTGGCGGTGGACGAGTGCTACGCCGAGATCTACCTGGACAGGCCGCCGGTCGGCGCGCTCCAGGTCGCGTCGGGGTTGGCTCATGGCGGGAAGCCCTGGGCGAACATCCTGGTCTTCCATTCCCTGTCCAAGCGGTCGAGCGCCGCCGGGCTGCGGTCGGGCTTCGTGGCCGGCGATCCGGAGCTGATGTCCCGCTTCACACGCCTGCGCAGCTACTCCAACGCCGGGATGCCGCTGCCGGTGCTGGCGGCCAGCGCCGCCCTGTGGCGGGACGAGGCCCATGTCGAGGAGAACCGCGCGCTCTACCGCGCCAAGTTCGACGCGGCGGAGGCTTCGCTGAAGGGGCGCTACGGCTACTACCGGCCGGACGGCGGCTTCTTCCTGTGGCTGGAGGTCGGCGACGGCGAGGAGGCGACGCGCCGCCTGTGGGCGGAGGGCGGCATCCGCGTGCTGCCCGGCGCCTACCTGACCCGCAGCAACCCCGGCGAGGCCAATCCCGGCGCGCCCTTCATCCGCATCGCGCTGGTGAACGACGCCGAGACGGTCGCCCACGCCTGCAGCACCATCGCCCGCATCCTGGGATAAGAGCCGCCCGGTTCGGCCCAACCCGGTTCGGTCCAAGTCACCCCGGTCTTTCGCCCCGAAGGACGGGTCCGGTTCAGCACGTTCTTGAGGACCTTCTGCCCATGGCACGACCCGCAAGCCCCCGCAGCGGAAGCGGCAAAAGCGCCGGAGCACGGCCCGCCGGTGCGCGGCCGGAGAAGCCGCCCTTCTTCTCGCCCGCCACGCGCGCCTTCGTGGTCGCGCGGGCGCGCGAGCTGGCGGGCTTCGCGCTGGGCGTGGTCGGTCTGGTGCTGATGGTCATCCTGGGCAGCTACAACCCGGCCGACCCCTCGTGGAACGCCGTTCCGGCGGCGAACACCCACATCCACAACCTGTTCGGCCGGTTCGGTGCCCATCTGGCCGACGTCCTGATCCAGTCGCTGGGCTGGGCGGCCTATCTGCTGGCGCTGGTCCCGATGATGTGGGGCTGGCGGCTCAGCCTGCAGAAGAGCATCCGCCATCCGCTGTTCCGCAGCGTGCTGGCGGTGTGGGGTGTGCTTCTGGTCGCCATGTTCCTGGCCGGGATGGGCGGCGGGGGCGGGGACCCGCTGAACGGCCATCCCGGCGGCAGCTTCGGCATCGTGCTGCTGGACGGGGTCAGCAAGCTGCTGTTCGGCGGCCCCGGCAATCCGCTGGTCGGCACCGTGGCCGGCGTGGCCGGCGGGCTGATCCTGTTCGTCGCCATGGGACTGTCGATCCGCGAATGGGCGGCCAGCCTGCGCGAGACCGCCGCCGGCCTCGCCCGCCTCGGGCGGGGCGCGCGGGCCGGCGTGTCCTTCGTGCGCGACAAGGGCGCGGAGGCCGCGCGCAACGCGGTTCACCAGACCGGTGGCCTGCTGCGCCGGGAGCCCAGCCTCGCCACCGCGGACAGGAAGGCCGTCGCCCCGACTCTCGACGAGACACCCGACGAGGACAGCGCCGCCATCACCCTGCGCGCCGCGCCGCGCGGCCGGCTGTCCGACTCCATCAGCGTCGAGCCGCGCGTGGAGGCCAAGACCCGCGCCGTTCCGGTGGTCACCCCGCCCGCCGGCGGCAAGAAGGCCGCCGACCAGGGACGCCCGTCCAAGCAGGCCGCCCTCAATCTGGAGGAGGCGGACGGCTACGAGCTGCCGCCGCTCGACCTGCTCCAGATCGTCCCGACCAGCGTGCGCGGCGAGAAGGTGGACGAGGCGGCGCTGCGCGAGAACGCGGTGAAGCTGGAAGGCGTGCTGTCCGACTTCGGCGTGCGTGGCGAGGTGCAGAAGGTCCATCCCGGCCCGGTCGTCACCCTCTACGAGCTGGAGCCGGCCCCCGGCACCAAGTCGTCCCGCGTCATCGGCCTGGCCGACGACATCGCCCGCTCGATGAGCGCGGTGTCTGTCCGCGTCGCCGTGGTGCCGGGCCGCAACGTCATCGGCATCGAGCTGCCCAACGCCAAGCGCGAGACGGTGCTGCTGCGCGAGCTGCTGGCCGGCGACGTCTTCGACAAGACGGCGGGCAAGCTGCTGCTGGCGCTGGGCAAGGACATCGGTGGCCAGTCGGTGGTGGCCGATCTCGCCCGCTTCCCGCACCTGCTGGTCGCCGGCACCACGGGCTCGGGCAAGTCGGTGGCGATCAACACGATGATCCTGTCGCTGCTCTACCGCCTGCCGCCCGACCGCTGCCGCTTCATCATGATCGACCCCAAGATGCTGGAGCTGTCGGTCTACGAGGGCATCCCCCATCTGCTGACGCCGGTCGTCACCGATCCGAAGAAGGCCGTGGTCGCCCTGAAATGGACGGTGCGGGAGATGGAGGACCGCTACCGCAACATGTCCAAGCTGGGCGTGCGCAACATCGAGGGCTACAACGCCCGCCTGCGCGAAGCCCGCGCCGACGGCGAGCTGCTGACCCGCCGCGTCCAGACCGGCTTCGACCCCGACACCGGCAAGCCGATCTTCGAGGAGCAGCCGCTCGACCTGAAGGAGCTGCCCTACATCGTCGTGATCGTCGACGAGATGGCCGACCTGATGCTGGTGGCCGGCAAGGACATCGAGGCGGCGATCCAGCGCCTCGCCCAGATGGCCCGCGCCGCCGGAATCCACCTGATCATGGCGACTCAGCGCCCGTCGGTGGACGTCATCACCGGCACCATCAAGGCCAACTTCCCGACCCGCATCAGCTTCCAGGTAACCAGCAAGATCGACAGCCGCACCATCCTCGGCGAGCAGGGGGCGGAGCAGCTTCTCGGTCAGGGCGACATGCTCTACATGGCCGGCGGCGGCCGCATCACCCGCGTCCACGGCCCCTTCGTCGCCGACGGCGAGGTCGAGCAGGTGGTGAAGTTCCTGAAAACCCAGGGCGAGCCGAGCTACGTCGACGCCATCACCGAGGAGGATGACGAGGACGGCGGCTCCTTCGACGACGGGTCGGGTGCCGGCGGCGGGTCGGGCGACGACCTCTACGACAAGGCGGTGGCGGTGGTCTGCCGCGAGCGCAAGGCGTCGACCAGCTTCATCCAGCGCCAGCTCCGCATCGGCTACAACTCCGCCGCCCGGCTGATCGAGCGGATGGAGACCGAAGGCGTGGTCAGCAAGCCCAACCACGCCGGCAAACGCGAAGTCCTGGCCCGCAACATCGAGGAGTGAGCGGGTGCTTGCCCCCTCCCTAGCCCTCCCCCTCTTCGAGGTGGAGGGGCTGTCTCTTATACACATCTCCGAGCCCACGAGACTATAAC
>NZ_JAUQTX010000091.1:0-23601 GCF_059803775.1 Azospirillum sp. UFLA03-27
CCATGAAAATCACCATCGACATCGACTGCACTCCCGAGGAGGCGCGCCACTTCCTGGGCCTTCCCGACGTGAAGCCCATGCAGGACGCCATGATGCAGGAGATCCAGGACCGGATGCAGGCCTCCCTGCTCGCCATGGACCCCGAGACGATGATGAAGACGTGGCTGCCGGCGGGGATTCAGGGCATGGAGCAGCTTCAGAAAATGTTTTGGTCCCAGATGGCCGCCGCCATGGGACAGGATGGACGCAAGTGACCGATCCGAAGCCCTACTTCGAAGCCCATGTTTTCTCCTGCACCAACCGCCGCCCCGACGGACACAAGCGCGGTTCCTGTGCCGCCCGGGGTTCCGAAAAACTCCGCGACTACATGAAGGCCCGCGCCCGCGAGCTGGGTCTGGACGGCCGTGTGCGGATCAACGCCGCCGGTTGCCTGGACCGTTGCGAGCTGGGTCCGGTGCTGGTCATCTATCCGGAGGGCGTCTGGTACACCTACCGCTCCTTCGCCGACGTGGACGCGATCCTGGAGACGCACTTGGTTGGTGGTGACCGCGTGGAACGGCTCATGCTGAAGCCGGAACAAAAAGAACTGCTGCCGGAACAGGTCGGCTGATCGTTCCGGAACCGGCACGATGATACTCGGCACGATGATCCCGACCATCTTCGCCCTCGCCACCGCCCCCGGCCGCGCCGGTGTGGCGGTGGTTCGCGTTTCGGGTCCGGCTTCCGGCGACGCGCTCGCCGCCCTGACCGGCAAGCCGCTTCCCGGACCCCGCATGGCCACGCTCGTCCGGTTGCGCGATCCCAAAACCGGCGAGGCGCTGGACGACGCCCTGGTCCTGCGCTTCACCGCCCCCCGCAGCTTCACCGGTGAGGACGTGGTCGAGTTGCACCTGCATGGCGGGCGCGCCGTGGTGGCCGGCGTGGTGGAGGCGCTGTCCGCCCTGCCCGGCCTACGCGTCGCCGAACCCGGTGAGTTCACCCGCCGCGCCTTCGAGAACGGCAAGCTCGACCTGACCGAGGCCGAGGCGGTCGCCGACCTCGTGGACGCCGAGACCTCTGTCCAGCGCCGTCAGGCCCTGCGCCAGATGGAGGGAGCGCTCGGCAAACTCTACGACGGCTGGCGCGATCGGCTGACCCGGTCGCTCGCCCACATCGAGGCCGACATTGACTTCCCTGATGAGGATTTGCCTTCCGGCGTCTCGGACGCCGCGCGTCCCATACTGAGCACTCTCGCCGGCGAGATCGACGCCCACCTCGATGACCGTGGCCGTGGGGAACGGCTGCGCGAGGGGCTGCACATCGCCATCGTCGGCGCACCGAACGCTGGGAAGTCGAGCCTGCTGAACGCTCTCGCCCGCCGCGAGGCCGCCATCGTCTCGGCCCGCGCCGGCACCACCCGCGACGTGATCGAAGTCCATCTCGACCTTGGCGGCTACCCGGTGGTGCTGGCCGACACGGCGGGCCTGCGGGAGGCGGCCGCCGACGAGGTGGAAGAAGAAGGCATCCGCCGCGCACTCGACCGCGCCGCCCAGGCCGACGTGAAGGTCGCCGTGTTCGATGCCACCGCCCTACCCACACTCGACCCGGCGACCGTCGCCCTGCTCGACAAGGACACGGTGGTCGTCCTGAACAAGACGGACGTCGTCGATGCCGCGGTGCCGGTGGTCGGCGGCTGGGAAGCGGTCGCGGTCTCGGCCCGGACCGGCGCCGGCCTGCCGGAGCTGGAGCGGCGTTTGACGGCGTTTACCGCCGATCGGCTGGCGGGCAGCGGTGCCCCCGCCCTGACCCGTGCCCGCCACCGCTCCGCCCTGGAGGAGTGTCGGGATGCCCTTCGCCGCGCCTTGACCGCTCTATTGCCGGAGCTGATGGCCGAGGATGTGCGTCTGGCGAGCCGCGCCCTTGGTCGCATCACCGGGCGGGTCGATGTCGAAGACCTGCTGGATGTGATCTTCCGGGATTTCTGCATCGGCAAGTGAACTATGGATGTCGTGACAAACGCGCCGTGCCGCTCTGTTTCACGTGAAACACGGGCCGCGCGGCGTCGCGGCGCTTGGCGTCCGGCGCTGACTCGGCTATGGTCCGGCCATGCGAACGTTCGACGTCATTGTTGTCGGCGGAGGCCACGCCGGTTGCGAGGCTGCCGCCGCCGCGGCGCGCATGGGTGCGCGCACCCTGCTGCTCACCCACAAGCTGGACACCATCGGCGAGATGTCCTGCAACCCGGCCATCGGCGGGTTGGCGAAAGGGCATCTGGTGCGCGAGATCGATGCGCTCGACGGCGTCATGGCCCGCGCCATCGACCGCGGCGGCATCCAGTTCCGCATCCTGAACCGCAGCAAGGGTCCCGCCGTCCGCGGCCCACGCGCCCAGGCCGACCGCAAGCTGTACCGGCAGGCGGTGCAGGCGATCCTCGCGGAACAGCCGAACCTGTCCATCGAGGCCGGTGGCGCCGAGGACCTGACCATCGGCGAGGACGGCCGCGTCACGGGTGTGGTGACCGGTTCCGGCGAGACCCTCGCGGCGGGAAGCGTGGTGCTGACCACCGGAACATTCCTGCGCGGGCTGATCCACATCGGCGAGGAAACCACCCCGGCGGGCCGCGTCGGCGAGGCGCCGTCCATTGGTCTGTCGGACACGCTGGCGCGTCTGGGTTTTCCGCTTGGCCGTTTGAAGACCGGCACCCCGCCGCGGCTCGACGGCAAGACCATCGATTGGAACGCTCTGGAGAAGCAGCCGGGCGACACGCCGCCCCCGCCCTTCTCCTATCTGACCGACCGCATCGACACGCCGCAGATCGACTGCGCGATCACTTGGACGACGCCGGAGATGCACGCGCTGATTCGCGGCAACCTCCACCGCGCGCCGATGTACTCCGGCCAAATCCAGAGCACCGGCCCGCGCTACTGCCCGTCCATCGAGGACAAGGTGGTGCGTTTCGCCGACAAGGAGCGCCACCAGATATTCCTGGAGCCGGAGGGGCTGGACGATGACACGGTCTATCCGAACGGCATCTCGACCTCCCTGCCCCGCGATGTCCAGCTCGGCTTTCTGAAGACGATGCCGGGGCTTGAGCGGGCGGTGATGATCCGTCCCGGCTACGCCATCGAATACGACTTCGTAGACCCGCGGGAACTGAAGCCGACATTGGAGACCCGCCGGACTCCCGGTCTGTTCTTCGCCGGCCAGATCAACGGCACCACCGGCTACGAGGAAGCGGCGGCGCAAGGCCTGATGGCCGGCATCAACGCCGCCCTTTTGGCCGGCGGTTCGGCGGAGGGCTTCGTGCTCGACCGCGCCGACGCTTACATCGGGGTTCTGGTCGACGATCTGATCACCCGGGGCACCAACGAGCCCTACCGGATGTTCACCTCGCGCGCCGAGTACCGGCTGATCCTGCGCGCCGACAACGCCGACCAACGACTGACACCGAAGGGGCTGGCCATCGGCTGCGTCGGGTCGGCGCGGCGCGACGCTTTCACGGCGAAGGCCGAGGCGCTGTCCACCGGTCGCACGCTGGTGCGCGCCCTTCAGGCCACCCCGGCGGAGCTGCAACGGCAGGGCATCGCGGTCAATCAGGACGGTGTGCGGCGGACCGCCGCCGACCTGCTGCGCTATCCCGACCTCGACCTCTCCACTCTCGCCCGGCTGTGGCCGGAGCTATCGGCGATCCCTGCCGACGTTGCCGAGCAGTTGGAGATCGACGGGAAATACGCCGGCTATCTCGACCGGCAGGAGGCTGACATCCGTGCCTTCCGCAAGGATGAGGCGCTGGAGCTGCCCGACGATCTCGATCCCGACACCATCGGCAGCCTGTCGGCGGAGATCCGGCAGAAGCTCCGGCAGGCCCGCCCTGCGACTTTGGGGGCAGCGGCCCGCATTCCCGGTATGACCCCGGCGGCGCTGGTATCCCTGCTCCGCCACGTGAAACGGCGCGACGTGAAGGTGGCAGTCTGATGAGCCTGTTCGATGCTGCGGCCTTCCAGGATGAGACCGGTGTTTCACGTGAAACGCTGGACCGCCTCGCCGCCTATGAGGCGACGCTGCGCAAGTGGCAGCCGAAGATCAACCTCGTCGGTCCCTCCACCCTGCCCGACGCCTGGCGCCGTCATTTCCTCGACTCTGCGCAGCTCTACCCGCTGCTGCCCGAAGGCGCTCGGGTGCTGGTCGATCTGGGCAGCGGCGCCGGCTTCCCCGGCTTGATCCTCGCGATCATGGGTGTGCCGGAGGTTCATCTGGTGGAGAGCGACTCCCGCAAATGCGCCTTCCTGCGCGAGGCGGCCCGCGTCGCCGGAGCGTCGGTCACCGTCCACAACAAGCGGATCGAGGCGGTGCCGCCGATTGCCGCCGACGTGGTGACGGCCCGTGCCCTGGCGCCGCTGAACGACCTGCTGACCTGGGCCTATCCCTTCCTCCAGGACCGGGGTGCGGCACTGTTTCCCAAGGGGCAAAATGTGGCGGACGAATTGACCGATACCACCAAATATTGGAAGATGCGGACCGAGCGCTTCGACAGCCGCACCGACCCCACCGGAACCATCCTGCGTGTGAGTGGTATCGCCCGTGTCTAAGACCGCGACCCTGATGCATTCCCGCTCCGACGCTTCCCGCGAGGCTGACATGCCCTCCGCCCTTCCCTCTGCTCGCGTCATATCGATTGCCAACCAGAAAGGCGGCGTGGGCAAGACCACGACCACCATCAATCTGGCAACCGCCCTGGCCGCCATCGGCAAGCGTGTTCTGGTGATCGATCTCGATCCCCAGGGCAACGCCTCCACCGGCCTCGGCATCCCGCGCGCCGACCGGCGTGTCGGCATCTACGACGTGCTGTTCGACGGCATGCCGCTGGAGGACGCCGCGACGGTGTCGACGGTGCCGAACCTGTCGATCATCACCTCCTCCGTCGATCTGTCCGGCGCCGAGGTCGAGCTGGTCACCTCCGAGCGGCGCGAGTTCCGGCTCCGCGAGGCGGTGGACAAGAGCGCGTTGGAATACGACTACGTGCTGATCGACTGCCCACCGGCGCTCGGCCTGCTGACGCTGAACGCGCTGGTCGCTTCCCACGCCGTGATGGTGCCGCTGCAGTGCGAGTTCTACGCGCTGGAGGGGCTCAGCCACCTCGTCCGCACCATCGAGCGGGTGAAGCGCGCCTTCAACCCAGACCTCGATATCCATGGCGTCGTGCTGACCATGTTCGACAAGCGCAACAACCTGTCCGACATGGTGGCCGCCGACGTCCGCGGCTTCTTCGGGGAGAAGGTCTACGACACCGTCATCCCGCGGAACGTGAAGGTCTCGGAGGCGCCGTCGCACGGCAAGCCGGTGCTGATCTACGACATGCGCTGCCCTGGGTCGCAGGCATACATTCATTTGGCCGGCGAGGTGCTGCGCCGTGAGAAGAGGCTGAGCGCGTGATGGAGGATACCAAACGTTCGGACGGCGGTGCCCGCCGCGCCAGCCTAGGTCGGGGCCTGTCCGCCCTGTTCGGCGAGGCGGCGGAGGACTATTCCGCGCTCGACAAGGTGCGCCAGTCCAAGCAGGTGCCCATCGAGTTCATCCATCCCGGCAAGTACCAGCCGCGCCGCACCTTCGACGACGAGGCGCTGCAGGGGCTGGTCGAGTCGATCCGCGACAAGGGCATCCTCCAGCCCCTGCTCGTCCGCCGAGATCCGGAGACGACCAACTCCTATGAGCTGATCGCCGGCGAACGCCGCTGGCGGGCCGCGCAGATCGCCGGCCTGCACGAAGTGCCGGTCGTCATCCGCGAGCTGTCGGATCGTGAAGCGCTGGAAATCGCGCTGATCGAGAACATCCAGCGCCAGGACCTGACGCCGCTCGAAGAGGCCGAGGGTTATAAGCGCCTGATGGAGGAGTTCGAACACACGCAGGAGGATCTGGCGCGCTCGGTCGGCAAGAGCCGCAGCCACGTCGCCAACATGATGCGCCTGCTCGCCCTGCCCGATCCGGTCAAGGGCATGGTGCAGGAGGGGGCACTCAGCGCCGGTCACGCCCGCGCCCTGCTCACCTCCTCCGATCCGGTGTCGGTGGCGCGCGAGGTGGTCAAGCGTGGGCTGAACGTCCGCCAGACCGAAGACCTGATGCGCGGCAGTGCGCCGGTCAAGACCAAGAAGGCTGGCGGACGTGGCGGTGCCGCCACCGACCCGACGCTCAAGGACGTCGATCTGGTGAATCTGGAGGAGGAGATCTCGGCCCGCATCGGGCTGAAGGTCGCCATCACGCCCCAGGGCAAGGGCGGCTCCATCACCATTCATTACCAGACGCTGGACCAGCTCGACGACGTGCTGCGCCGGCTTGGTGGTGAGTAGGAAGTCGCGGAACCAAACTGTCACTTTAGTGAAACGGCACTAACATGATCTCCCCCTAAACAGGGTCGTCCGGCCGCAGCGACGTGGCCGGAGCCGACACAGAGGGGGAAATCATGAAGCCTATCCACGGCCTGTGCCTTGCCGGCCTTACCGCGGCACTGATTGCGGGGCCGGCTCTTGCGGACCAGAAATTCCCGGCGGAATTGGCCGGGCACGGCGTCATCGACGCGGCGACCTTTGTGACGCCGCCCGCCGACGCGCCGGACCTCTTCCGCACCTCCGGCAAGTTCACCGCTGCCGACCGCAAGCGCGTCGACCAGCCCCGCAGCATCGACGGCACATCCTTCCTGTCGGCACCCGGCGCGGCGCGCGGCACCGGCATGGCACTGCCCTTCGAGGGCCAGCCGGTCCAGGGCTTCTCCGGGATCAAGGCGCTGGGCGGCGGCAGCTTCCTGGTGCTGACCGACAACGGCTTCGGCAGCAAGGGCAACTCCGCCGACGCCATGCTGACGGTGCACAGGCTGACCATCGATTGGAAGACCGGCGCGGCGGCGGTGGCCGAGACGCTGTTCCTGCGCGATCCCGACCGCAAGGTGCCCTTCCCCATCGTTACCGAGGCGACCAAGGAACGCTACCTGACGGGTGCCGACTTCGACGTCGAGAGCGTGCAGATCATCGGCGACCGGATGTATTTCGGCGACGAGTTCGGCCCCTACATCCTGGTGACCGACCGGACCGGCACGCTGCTGTCCCTGCATGAGAGCACGGTGGACGGCAAGCCCGTGCGCTCCCCCGACCATTACGCGGTGTCCACCCCGGCTGTGCCGGGCGCCGTCGGCTTCGAGGTGCGGCGCTCGCGTGGCTTCGAAGGGATGGCCGCGTCGAAGGACGGCCGGTTCCTCTACCCGCTGTTCGAAGGGCCGTTGTTCAACGCCCAGCTTGGGACGGGTGGTGCCTGGGAGACCAAGGACGGGCGGGAGTATCTGCGCATCGCCGAGTTCGACGTCGCCAAGGGCGACTTCACGGGCCGCAGCTTCAAATACCTTCTGGAGGCCAACGGCAACAACATCGGCGACTTCAACATGATCGACGCCACCACCGGCTTGATCATTGAGCGCGACAACGGCGAGGGCAACCCGGCCCAGGGCTGCACCGGCCAACCCACCCCGGATTGCTTCAACGTCCCGGCGAAGTTCAAGCGTGTCTACAAAATCGACTTCGCCCAAGCCGACGCGGAGGGCTTCGTGAAGAAGGTGGGCTATGTCGACCTGATGGACATCGACGATCCGAAGGGCGTCGCCCGGCTCGGCGGCGACAAGGGCACGTTCACCTTCCCCTTCGTGACCATCGAGAATGTCGATGTGGTGGACGCCGAGCACATCGTCGTCGGCAACGACAACAACCTCCCCTACTCGTCGGGCCGTGCGCTGGGCAAGCAGGACCACAACGAGCTGATCCTGCTGCGCGTGCCGCAGTTCCTGGCTGCCAAATAAGGGGCCGCAAAATAAGGAAGAGCGTCAGCGCCGCGCCAGCGAGGCGAGCTGGAAGAGGACGCGGGCGCAGAGCGTCTGGTCAGGCATGTTGGTGCGCTTGCAATCCGCCTCGGCCTCGACCAGCCGCTCCAGCGCCTGACGGACCAGCGGCGCCGGCCAGCGGCGGGCTTGACCGGTCAGCCGCGGCTTCATCTTGAAGAACACCGGCGGGCGCAGCGCTTCCACCGCGGCGTCCGCCGACTTGCCCGCCGCCACCTGCCCGGCGACCAGCTGCAGCCGCTGGAAATGACGCTGGGCGGCGCGCAGGATCGGCACCGGGGACATGCCCTCGGCGAACAGCCGGGCCAGCGAGCGGTCGAGCGTCGCGAAGTCGCCCTCCGCCGCCGCCCAGATCGGCTCGTCGAGCGACAGGGCCGCGCTGTCACCGACGCAGGCCTGGGCATCCTCCAGTCGGACACGCGTCTCCGTGCCCATGTAGAGCGCCAGCTTCTCCATCTCGCCGCGCGCCACCATGCGGTCGCCGACCAGGTTACCGGCAAGGAAGGTCAGGGCGTCGGGGTCGGCGGTCAGGCCATGGCCGTGCAGGATGTCGGCGATGACCCGGCCGAGCGCCGCCTCCTCCTCCACATAGCAGGGAATGGCGACGGCGCCGTCGGCCCCTTCGAACAGGGTGCGCAGCTTCGACCGGTTGCCGAGATCGCCGGCTTCGACGATGACGAGGCTGTCGCCGGGCGGAAGTGCAGCCAGGAAGGCAGTGAAGGCGGCGGCGACGTTGTCCTCCGCCTCGCGCACGCGGATCAGGCGGCGGCCTCCGGTGAAGGACAGGGCGGCGGCCTCGTCGGCCAGACGCGCGGGGTCGTCGGCGACGGCGCGGCCCAGCATCTCGGTGACCCGGAAAGGGTCTGACAGGTCGGCGACCACGGTGCGGCCCAGCCCCATGGCGCGGTCGCGCACCAGACCGGTGTCCGGGCCGTAGAGCAGGACCGCGCGGATCTTGGGATCGGGGCTGCGCAGGAAGCCGTCGATCGCCCGGGCTTGCAGCTTCACGAAGACACCGTCGGTGGCGGAGGACCGGCCTCCGGTTGTCCAGTGTGGATCAGAGCTTGCGGCCGAGCTGGGCGGCCACGCGGGTGGTGATCTCGTTGGAGATTTCCAGAATCGCGCGGTCGTAGGCGTTCTCGACCGTGACCAGGGCGCCGTACTGCTGCTCCAGCACGTTGTAGCTGATGTAGGAGCGCGCGTTGGCCTGGAACAGGATCGCGCCCGTTGCCGCGTCGATGAGCTGGTAAGGGGCGTTCACGACGAGCTGGGCGCGGGTGGCGGTCGCGTCCTTCTGAAGGGACAGCTTCTGCTCCGACGCGGTCAGCACGGTCTCCAACCGGTAGCGCGGGGCGGCGGGGCGGCCATCGGCGTAGAAGCGGTCGATCAGGAGATTGCGCAGCTTCTGGCCATAACGGTCCTTGATGCCGCCGATCTCGACCTGCTGGAGCTCGGCGGTGCCGATGCTGTTCGCCCCGAGGTTTCCATACATGGGCTGGAAACCGCAGGCCGCCGTGGCAAGCACCGCCGGCGCGAGCAGGGCGAGAGCCAGAAGCCCCCGCCGCCGGACGCCGGCTTTGCCGTTGTGGCTATTGTCGTTATGAAGGTCAGACGACGACATTGATCACCCGGTTCGGGACGACGATGACCTTGCGCACCGGCTTGCCCTCCAGGGCGCGCTGGACGTTTGGATCGGCCAGGGCGGCCTGCTCCGCGGCATCCTTCGCCATGTCGCGCGGCAGCTCCAGCGTCGCGCGCAGCTTGCCGTTGACCTGCACCGCCATGGTAACCGAGTCCTCGACCACTAGGGCGGCGTCGGCCTGCGGCCAGGGCTGGTTGACCAGCAGCGTGGCATGGCCGAGCTGCGCCCACAGCTCCTCGGCGAGATGGGGCATCATCGGGGCGATCAGGCGGACGGTGGCCTCGAAGCCTTCGCGCAGGACCCAGGCTTCGCCTTCGCCCGCGCCGTCCAGCTCGGCCAGGGCGTTGGACAGCTCGCGCACGCGGGCCACCGCCTTGTTGAAGCGGAACTTCTCCAGGTCTTCCGAGATGCCGGCGATGGCCTTGTGGACCAGACGGCGGGTGGCCTCGGCCTTGGCACTGAAGGCGTCCGGCTTCGGCGTCCCGGCGGGCGGCAGAGCGACCGGTGATTCCGTCACCATCCGCCACAGGCGGTTGATGTAGCGCCAAGCGCCGTCGATGCCGGCTTCGGTCCATTCCAGGTCGCGTTCCGGCGGGCTGTCGGACAGCATGAACAGGCGGGCGGCGTCGGCGCCGTAGGTGCCGATGATGTGCGCCGGATCCACCACGTTCTTCTTGGACTTCGACATCTTCTCGACGCGGCCGACCGTCACCGGGCCGTCGTTGTCGTTGCGGATGTAGTCGCCGAGATCGTTCCTGCGGATGTCGGTCGGGGCCAGCCAGGCGCCGGTGCCGGTGTCCTTGTAGGTCTCATGGTTGACCATGCCCTGGGTGAAGAGGCCGGCGAAGGGCTCCTCCACGTTCAGGTAGCCGCACTGCTTCATCGCCCGCGTCCAGAAGCGGGAATAGAGCAGGTGCAGCACGGCATGCTCGATGCCGCCGATGTACTGGTCCACGGACAGCCAGTAGTCCACCGCCTCGCGCGTGAAGGCGACGTCCTCGGCTTTGGGCGAGCAGAAGCGGGCGAAATACCAGCTCGACTCGATGAAGGTGTCGAAGGTGTCCGTCTCGCGCACCGCCGGCTTGCCGCAGCTCGGGCAGCTCGTGTGCTTCCACGTCGGGTGGTGGTCCAGCGGGTTGCCGGGCTTGTCGAAGGTCACGTCGTCCGGCAGAACGACCGGCAGATCCTGCTGCGGAACCGGGACGATGCCGCAGCTCTCGCAGTGGATGACCGGGATCGGGCAGCCCCAGTAACGCTGGCGGGAAACGCCCCAGTCGCGCAGGCGGTACTGGGTGGTGCGCTCGCCCTGCCCCTGCTCCTCCAGCCGCTTGCCGACCTCCTGCTTGGCCGGCTCGACCTCCAGCCCGTCGAGGAAGCGCGAATTGCGCAGCAGGCCGGGACCGGTATAGGCCTCGTCGCCGACCGTGAAGGCAGCGGG
Source organism: Azospirillum sp. UFLA03-27 (assembly GCF_059803775.1). Classification (NCBI taxonomy): domain Bacteria; kingdom Pseudomonadati; phylum Pseudomonadota; class Alphaproteobacteria; order Rhodospirillales; family Azospirillaceae; genus Azospirillum; species Azospirillum sp. UFLA03-27. Next base: position 10,936 of record NZ_JAUQTX010000091.1, read on the forward strand.
ATCGGCGTCCGCCGGAACGACCACCGGCGTGACCGGCAGGCCGTACTTGCGGGCGAAGTCCAGGTCGCGCTGGTCATGGGCCGGGCAGCCGAAGATGGCGCCCGTGCCGTATTCCATCAGCACGAAGTTGGCGACGTAGACCGGCAGTTCCCAGGACGGGTCGAAGGGATGCACCACCCGCAGCCCAGTGTCGAAGCCGCGCTTCTCGGCGGTTTCGATCGCTTCCTCGCTGGTGCCCAGACGGTTGCACTCGGCGATGAACTCGGCCAGCGCGGGGTTGCCGGCGGCCAGTTCGGCGGCCAGCGGATGGTTGGCCGAGATCGCCGCGAAGGAGGCGCCGAACAGCGTGTCGGGCCGGGTCGTGAAGACCTCCAGCTTGTCCGTCCGCCCGACGAGGTCGAAGCGGAAGCGCACGCCGGTGGACTTGCCGATCCAGTTCTCCTGCATCAGGCGCACGCGCTCCGGCCAGCGGTCCAGCGTGTCCAGCCCCTTCAGCAGCTCGTCGGCGTAGGCGGTGATCTTGAGGAACCACTGCGACAGCTTGCGCTTCTCGACCAGCGCCCCGGTGCGCCAGCCGCGGCCGTCGATCACCTGCTCGTTGGCGAGGACCGTGTTGTCGACCGGGTCCCAGTTGACCCAGGACTCCTTGCGGTAGGCCAGGCCTTCCTTGAGGAAATCCAGAAACATCTTCTGCTCGTGGCGGTAATACTCCACGTCGCAGGTGGCGAGCTCGCGGTCCCAGTCGATGGACAGGCCCATCGTCTTCAGCTGGGCGCGCATGGCCGCGATGTTCTCGCGCGTCCATTTGGCCGGATGGGTCTTCTTCTCCAGCGCGGCGTTCTCCGCCGGCAGGCCGAAGGCGTCCCAGCCCATCGGGTGCAGCACGTTGAAGCCGCGGGCGCGCTTGTAGCGCGCGATCACATCGCCGATGGTGTAGTTGCGGACATGCCCCATATGGATGCGCCCCGACGGGTAGGGGAACATCTCCAGCACGTAATACTTCTCACGGGAAGCGTCCTCGCGCGCGGTGAAGCAGCCCTGCCGCTCCCACTCGCCCTGCCACTTCGCTTCGGTTTCCTTGACATTGTAACGCGACATGACCGCAGACGCCGTTCCGTGAGTTTCGTGGATCTAGACAAATAAGGCGCCGACGGCGGGGCAACAGGCGGCGGACCGATGCCTGCCCCCTACCCCGCCCGGCGCCCCCGTTCAGCGTGCCGCGGCCTGCTGGGCGACGCGGATCTGGCGGGCGCGGGTCAGCACCGCGTCCTCCAGCGTCGTCGCCGTCTCCGGCCCGACCGCGCTGTCGCGCCAGTCCGACCCGGCGCGCTGCTGCTTGAACACCGACACCCGCACGCCGTCGGCGCGGAGCTGGCGATCCATGATGTACAGGTTGACCTTGAAGCGCTCGTTCGGGGTGTCCGGCGGGGTGTACCAGTCGGTCAGGATGACGCCGCCGAACGGGTCGGCGGAGACGATCGGCATGAAGGACAGCGTGTCCAGCGAGGCGCGCCACAGGAAGCTGTTGACGCCGATGCCGTTGGGATCGCCCTGCTCGGCACCGTTGCGCTTGTTCTTGCCGAACAGGCTGAAGCCGCCGTCGGTGCCGAGAAGGCTGCCGAACTTGTATTCCTTCTTGATCTGCTCATCGACGGTTTCCGTCTGGCCGCCCCAGCTGGAGCAGCCGGCCACGGCGAGCGACGCCGCGAGCACGACGGGGGCAAGGCGAAGGACACGGGAACGGCGCATGGTCGGAACCTGGATCAATAAATTCGGGGTACCGCGCACGATACCGCGGCGGATGCCGGTGAAAAGACCATAAAAGCCCGCCCGCGGCAACAGCCGATGCGGGGCGCAGCCTGTGCCTTTGCTGTGTCCGGGGCGATGCCGGAGCCCTGCGGACGGGATGGCGCGGGCGGCGGAATTCCAACGGCGGCGCACAATGAAGGTGTGTTCCGTCGGACACACTGTTCCTTCATTGCTGCAACTTTTCGATTTCCGGCTTGCTGGAGTCCCCGCATCTGCGTACCACAGAGCCAGCCAGGACGTTAACCGGGCTGAAAATTCTGCTGCCAGGATGGAGGCAACAATCATGAACCGTTATCTGCTCGCGGGCTGCGCCGCTGCCGCTCTGGCTCTGGGTGCCGGCGCTGCCAACGCTCAGGCCAAGTTTGAAGTCAAGGTCGGCGGCGACGCCTACTTCGAAGGCGGCTACGTCAACGAAGACCGCGACCAGGGCGCCCGTTCGGTTGACTTCCGCAACCGCTTCCGCGTCATCGTGACCCCGACCGCCAAGGCCGACAACGGTCTGGAGTACGGTGGCCGCATCCGTATGCGCGCCAACTCGGGTGCCAACAACGCCCGCACGATGGACGCCGACCGCGGCTACATCTTCGCGCAGGGCGCGTTCGGTCAGGTCCAGATGGGCGTGACCAACTCCTTCAACGACGCCACCTACGTCACCGCTCCGCAGGATTACCTGCAGCTCGGCATCTATGACGGCGTCGCCGCCTGGATCGGCCAGACCTCCGACATCGGTGGCGGCCTCGCCGGTCTGAACGGCTCGATGCTGAGCCAGTCGCTGGTCGTCGAGAACAACGCGACCAAGATCGTGTACTTCTCGCCGCGCTTCGCCGGCCTGCAGGTGGGCGCCAGCTACACCCCGCGCAACGACGACTCGCACGCCTCGGTCAACCGCGCTGACCTGACCCCGGTCACCGCCACCGGCCGCGGCTTCTCGACCACGTTCGAGGATCTGGTCGAAGTCGGCGCCAACTACAGCAACACCTTCGGCGGCGTTTCGCTGAAGGCCAGCGCTGGCTACTACTGGGGTTCCGCTGCCGGCACGACCACGGTCGGCGCCAGCGTCGAGGACCTGAACGCCTGGCAGGTCGGTGCCCAGCTTGGCTACGCCGGCTTCTCGCTCGGCGGTTCGTACACCGACTTCGGTGAGTCGGGCCAGATCCAGACCGCGACCTCGGACAACGAGAAGAGCCGCCTCTGGGTTGTCGGCGCTCAGTACACCGCTGGCCCGATCGTCGTCGGCGCCAACTACAAGAGCGGCAAGGACGCCGGCAGCCTCTACACCGCTGGCGACCGCACCCTGGAAGTCATCGAAGTGGGCGCCGGCTACACCGTCGCTCCGGGCCTGACCCTGCAGGCTCAGTATGACTACTTCAAGGCCGAGAGCGACCTGAGCACGGCCGCTGCGGACCTGGACAACGACGGTCACGTCGTCCTGCTCCGTACGGTCCTGGCGTTCTAATCTGCGGTCATCCGTGGATGGAGAAGGGCGGTGGCTTCGGCCACCGCCCTTTTTCTTTGCCCATTTTCCTTGCCTGTCACGCTGCCCTTGCCTGTCGCGCTACGCCTTTTCCGTGCGCTTTCGCCCGCCGGTTCGCCGTCCGCCCTGGTGCTTTTTGGTGCGTAAAGTTTGTTCATCGCGCCCAAAATCTGGACAAGCAATGTGCTATATTTACGGCATACGGGAAAAACCATTATACTCCAAACACTTATAACTGTGTCGGAATAGCAACTGTGTTACAGTTGCACCGTTGCCCCTGTCGAATCGCTCTTGTCGGGTGAGCGAACGGGTGGCTTAGTAATTGATGGGAAGCACAACCGCACGGCTCCAGTCTTCTTGGGAGCCTGCTAGAAGGATGGACCATCAATGAAGCGTTCTCTTGTTACGGGCTGCGCAGCCATCGCGATCATCGCCTGCAGCGGCATGGCTTCCGCCCAGACCAAGTTCGAGGTCAAGGTCGGCGGTGACGCTTTCTTCCAGGGCGCCTATGTCGAACAGGACCGTGATGAAGGCACCCGCTCGACGGAGTTCGCCAACCGCTTCCGCGTGACCGTCACGCCGGTCGCCACGGCCGACAACGGTCTGGAGTATGGCGGCCGCGTCCGCATGCGCGCCGCCAACGGCGCCGGCAATGTCCGCACGATGGACTCCGACCGCGCCTTCATCTTCGTGAACAGCGGCTTCGGCACCCTGCAGGCCGGCACGATCAACGGCCTGTCCGACGAGTTCGGCATCATCGGCCCGAACGTCGAGGGCATCGCCGGCGGTCCGGACAACAACACGGTGGAGTTCCTCACCGGTTCGCAGACCTACTCGCTGCTGCCGACCACCACCAACAACTTCCGCGCCTTCGCCTCGGGTGACGTCGGCACCAAGGTCATCTACCTGACCCCGACCATCGCCGGTTTCCAGGGCGGCGTCTCCTACACCCCGCGCACGGGCGACTCGCACACCTCGATCAACCGTCGTCAGGACAACGGCGGCTTCCAGGACGTCGTCGAGGCCGGCGGCACCTACACCAACGAGTTCGGCGGCTTCAGCGTCGCGGCCAGCGCCTTCTACCAGTTCGGCGATGCGGTCGATGACGGCGTTGGCGTCGGCGCCACCCGCTTCGAGAGGCTCAGCTCGGTCCATGCCGGCCTGAACGTCGGCTACGGCGACTTCAAGATCGGCGGCAGCTACGCCTACAGCGGCGACAGCGGCTACGACAAGTCGCTGACCGTGAAGGAGAAGCAGGACATCTGGATCGTCGGCGCCCAGTACGCCACCGGCCCGTTCATCCTGGCCGCCAACTACTCGCAGTCGCGTTCGAACGGCACCAGCCCGAACACCGGCTTCGTGGCCCCGGTCAAGGCCGAGCTGTATCAGGCCGGCGTGACCTACACCATCGCGCCCGGCCTGACCACGGGCCTGGAGTACAGCTACCTCGACCTCGACTCGAAGATGACGACGCTCGACAACGGCGGCATCAACCCGGACGACCGCGCGCACATCATCATGATCGACACCCGCCTGGCCTTCTGATCGGCCTTGCGGCAGCTCTGACAAAAACGGCGGCGGATACCCATCCGCCGCCGTTTTCTTTGGTGCCGGGCCTTGCTTTCCGGTGACCCTTACTTCTTGGTCGCTGGCGCCGCTTCGGTCTCGCAGAGCAGCAGGATCGCCGCGTCCTCCATCGGGGTCCAGACGGCCAGCAGGCGCTGCTTGGCCTTTTCCGCCGTGTAGGCGGTGGTTCCCGCATCGCGGATGGAACGGACCTTCACTTCGCCCAGCTTCCAGCCAGCCTTGCGGAAGCCGCCGAGGGTGGATTCGAGAATCTGGTCACGGCGGGCGTCGTCGTCCTTCTTGAACTCCCAACCATAATTTTCCTGCTTGGTGCAGCGCCGGTTGAGGTCGGCGGCGGCGGCGCCCAAGAATTCCTTGTAGGTGCCGTCGTCCTGCAGCGGGAACGGTCGCACGGCGAAGGGCGCCTGGGCGATGGCCGACCCCGCCGCCGTCTTGGGAGCTTCCTTGCCGGCGGCGGGCTTGCCGCCATTCTGGCTTCCGGCGTTTGGGTTCCCGGTGCCTTGGGCAAGGGCGTTGCCGGCCGTGAACGGCGCGGCCCCCAGAATCAGCGCCGACAGGATCAGGGGACGCATCCAACCACGCATGCCTTGTTCTCCTCGGGGTGCTTGCGTTTCGTCGGTCCGTCCGTTACCACGCCCTCCGGTTCCTGTACAGGCAGGCGCCATAAAAGGGGGAGGACCGGCATGTCCGCTTCGCACACCGACACACCAGACGCCACCGTCACAGCCCGGCTCGAGGCCGTCCGCCGCTCCATCCAGGACGGCTGCGCCGCCGGCGGGCGCGCTCCCGGCGCGGTGACGCTGGTCGCCGTTTCCAAGACCCACCCGGTCGAGGCGGTGGAGGAGGCCCTGGCCGCCGGCCAGCGCGTTTTCGGCGAGAACCGCGTGCAGGAGGCCAAGGCGAAGTTCCCCGCACTGCGCGAGCGCTTTCCGGACCTGGAACTGCACCTGATCGGCCCGCTCCAGACCAACAAGGTCAAGGACGCGGTGGCCCTGTTCGACGTGATCCAGACAGTGGACCGGCCCAAGCTGGCCGAGGCCCTGGCCGAGGAGATGGCGCGCAGCGGGCGCCGCCCGCGCTGCCTGATCGAGGTCAACACCGGCGAGGAGCCGCAGAAGGCGGGCATTCCCCCGGCGGAGCTGGACGCCTTTCTGGCCGCCTGCCGCGACAGCTGGAACCTGCCGGTGACCGGCCTGATGTGCATCCCGCCGGTGGACGAGGAGCCGGCGATGCACTTCGCCCTGCTCGCCGACATGGCGCGCCGCGCCGGCCTGCCCGAGGTCAGCATGGGGATGAGCGGCGATTACGAGACGGCGATCCGCTTCGGCGCCACCCATGTGCGGGTCGGCACGGCGATCTTCGGCGCCCGCCCCACCCCCGCCGCCGGATAGCGCCGCCTATTCCGCCGGGTCCGCCACGGTCAGTGCGGTGCCCGGCGCGCAATCCTTGAGAAGCCGCAGCAGGTCCGGCAGGGGCAGCGCGACGCAGCCCGCCGTCGGCGCCCGGTCGGGCCGCGCCACATGCATGAACACGGCGCTGCCCAGACCCGGCACCACCGGATCGTCGTTGTGTCCCATCACCACGATGACGTCGTAGACATGGTCGTCGCGCCACAGCTCCTCGTGGCTGGCGGCGTAGGGGCGCTTGACCGGATGGTTGTAGGCGGGATCCGCAGGGTCGTCGCACCAGCCGTCGTCTGGCGCAATGGGCGATGCCGGCAAGCCCGTCTCGGGCCGCTCCAGACGGTCGTCGCGCCACAGCACGCGGCGCAGCGCGAAGCGGCCGACCGGGGTGGCGCCGTCGCCCTCCCGCTTGTCGGAGCGGATGCCGCCGCGGCCGAGAACGCAGCGGAACGAGCCGCCGGGCCAGTCAAGACGGCCATCGGACGGCGGGTCCGCAAGACGAACCGTGATCTCCATCGCCCTTCCCTCGCCCGTTTCCGGCCTGTCCGTTTCCGCCCTGTCCGTTTCTGGGGTCATTGCGCTCAGCCCGACACCCGCAAGCTGGGCGCCGGGGTCTGCGCGGCCCGCCGGCCCTGCTCGTACTTGGCCAGATTGCGCATCATCGTCTCAGACAGCATGTCCGGCGTCACGGGTGCAAAGGCATTGCTGTTGGCCGCCGCCGGGGCGGCGTTCGCCTGCGCCGGCGTGTTCGTTGGCACATTCGCCGCCCCGGTACCGGCCACGGCGTCCGGTTGGGCCGCCGCCGGCGCCTCCGCGGGTTTGCGGAAGCCGGAGGGAGCCGCGGTGGCGGCGAAGCCGATGGTGGAGGGGTGCGGCTTGGCGGCGTATTTGGCCATCAAGCTGTTCGCCAGCGGGGTGTCGCGCGCCGGCATCCGCGAGGGGTGCGGCGTGTCCGTCAGGCCATCGCGCCCGGACCCGCCCTCCGCCGCCCCCACCCCATGAGGCGGCGCTGCGGGCCGCTTGGCGTCCGGCAGCTCCGCCGTGACGGTGCGGGCCGGCTGGGCGGCCGGCGCCGCAGCGGCCATGGCCGGTGCCGAGGTGCCGGCGGCGGAGTCCGGCAGGGTGGCGACCGCGGTGGCTCCGGCGGTGCCGGCGGGCGGATGGCCGGCAGCGGCGTCCCCGTCGAAGCCGAGCGAGGCCATGATCTGCCCGCCGATGTCCTTGCCCTGGGCCTGTTCCACCACCGCGTTGGCGATGGACGCCATGCCGCCCAGCGGGCCGCCGAACAGAATGCCGCCGATGACCTTGGACGACGGCCTGATGGTGTCGCCGGTGATCTCCCGGTAAACGGTGTTGACGATGGGGATGTGCTGGAGCGGGTTGATGATGTCCAGGAAGTCGCCGAAGGACATCTCGGCCTCGGCCTCGTACCGGTCGGGGCTGTCCCGGCTCTCCATGACCGTCAGGGCGGGCGTCGCTTGGCCCGGCGACCGCTCGCGCTGCATCGGCCGCGAAGCGGCGGCTGCGTCGATGGTGGTGGCGTCGATGGCCATGGGCGGTCTCCCGTCGCGGTGTCCAGCCCTGTCCTAAGCAACCGGTGTGCCAGTTCCCTGGGCTGGAATCCCGTCGTCTCGGGCGCTTTCGGCATGGGTCCGGACGGCGACCCGGCAAGAGCTGCCGGGCAAGGGGCGTTTCCTGCCCCCTGAAGAATCGATTCTCAGGAGATGTGGTCTCAGAACATATGCCCGCTGCGCTCCGCCTTGGTGCGCAGATAGCCTTCGTTGTGGCCGTTGGACGGGAAGATATGGGGAACGCGCTCGACCACCTCGATCCCGCAGCGAGCGAGCTGGCGCAGCTTCTCCGGGTTGTTGGTCATCAGCCGCACGGCGGTGAAGCCCAACTGCCGCAGCATCTCCGCCGCCGGCAGATAGACCCGCTCGTCCGCCTCGAAGCCGAGAATCTCGTTGGCGTCCACCGTGTCGAAGCCGCGGTCCTGGATGCGGTAGGCGCGCAGCTTGTTGACGAGGCCGATCCCCCGCCCCTCCTGCGCCAGATAGAGCAGGACGCCGCTGCCCTGCCGGGCGATCTCGGCGATGGCGCCGCGCAGCTGCTGGCCGCAGTCGCAGCGCAAGCTGCCCAGCAGGTCGCCGGTGAAGCATTCCGAATGCAGGCGGGCCAGCACCGGCTCGCCCGCGACCGGGTTGCCGACGATGATCGCCAGATGCTCCGGCCCGCCGTCGATGGGGCGGAAGGCGGCGATGCTGGTGTTCTCGGCGCCGGACAGCGGGACGCGGGCCTCGGCCACCCGGCGCAGCGTGCGCACCACATGGACACGGTAGTCGGCGATGTCGCGGGCGCGGACCAGCAGCAGGTCGTGCTTCGCCGCCCATTCCCCGGCGCTGCCGGTGTGGCCGGTGGCCGTGTGTTCAGTAGCGGGGGCGACGATGGCTGCCGGCAGCAGACGCGCCAGCCGGGCAAGGTCCACCGCCGCCGTTTCCCGCGACCCGGGGTCCATGGCCGTGGCGGTCAGGCCCTCCGGCATCGCCCCGTCCGGGCGGTGTTCGGGGTCGGCCAGCGCGTGGGCCTCGTCCGCGGTCAGGCAGCGGGGAAGCGACAGGGCGACGACGCCCGTCCCCTCACCCATCAGCTTCAGCACCGTGGCGCGGCGGCGGGTGACCGCCAGGACCGGCGCGGCGCCGGTCAGCTGCACCAGCCGCTGCACGGCGTCGATCGCCACGGATTCCACCGACACCGCGGCGCCGACGCTGCCGTCGGCGGTCTCGATGGCGACGGCCTCGCCCCGGCGCAGGGCGGCCGTGGCCCGGTCCACCGCGCGCATGGCGGCTTCGTCCATGGGCAGGACGGCTTCGGGCGGGGCGGAGTCGGAAGGGGCGTCGGCGTACATAACGGAGGCTTCGCGTGCTGCGCCCCGAAGGGCGAAAGATCCCGACATGGGTCGGAGAGCGCGGGAAGCAAAGCGCAGGTGGCGCACCCCTGTCCAGCAAATCCCGCGCGCCACACCGTTGCCGACGGCGCAACGATGCTGGAAACCGCCGCCGGTGCGGGCAAAGCCGGGTTGTGCCATGCTCAGGCCTTTCCGATAAGTCTAGGGCAATCCCGCGCGGGCCATGATAAGTTCCGCGCCCGGAGCCACCGGTGAACGCCCCCGAATGACGCTTGCGAAACGCATCCTTCTGATCGACGACGACACCGCCCTCCGGCAGTCCCTCGCCGAGCAGCTCCAGCTTCTGGAGGAATTCGAGACGGTGGAGGCCGGAGACGGCGCCTCGGCCCTGGCCGTGGCGCGGGAGGGCGGTTTCGCCGCCATCCTGCTCGACGTCGGGCTGCCGGACATGGACGGGCGCGACCTGTGCCGCCTGCTGCGGCGCGAGGGGGTGCGCTGCCCGGTCATCATGCTGACCGCGGCGGCCTCCGACGCCGACACCATCCTCGGGCTCGATTCCGGGGCCAGCGACTACGTCACCAAGCCCTTCCGCATGGGGGTGCTGCTGGCCCGGCTGCGCGCCCAGCTCCGCGTCCACGAACAGAGCGAGGACGCCGTCTTCGCCATCGGCCCCTACAGCTTCCGCCCGGCGGGCAAGCTGCTCCTCGCCGATGGCGGCGCCCGCAAGATCCGCCTGACCGAGAAGGAAACGGCGATCCTGAAATACCTGTACCGGGCCGACGGCGCGGTGATCGGGCGCGAGACCCTGCTGGGTGAGGTGTGGGGCTACAACGCCGGGGTCACCACCCACACGCTGGAAACCCACGTCTACCGCCTGCGCCAGAAGATCGAGCGTGACCCGTCCAACGCCGAGATCCTGGTGACGGAGCCCGGCGGCTACCGTCTGGTGCCCTGATCCCCGGTCAGGCGACCGCCGGCCTGCCGCGGCGCGGAACCATCCTCATCCCTGCCCATTGAAAAGATTGATTTCCGGGCCGCCGCGGCACGGACCCCCGTCGGGCAAGGAGATGACGTCTTGGTAGCCATCGTCGATCACGGCAGACCGGCAAGGGCCATCCATCCCTTGCACGCGGTGCTGCTTGCCGCCTCCCTTCCGCTGTTCCTGGGGGGCCTGCTCTGCGACATCGCCTATTCCAGGAGCTTCGAGATCCAGTGGAGCAACTTCGCCGCCTGGCTGATCGCCGGCGGCATGGTCTTCGCCGGTTTCTCGCTCCTCTGGGCCTTCATCGACCTGTTCCGCGCCGGCCGGCGCCGCGGCCGCGGGCTCGTCTACTTCGTCCTGCTGCTCGTCACCGTCGCGCTCGGCCTCGTCAACGCCTTCGTGCACGCGCGGGACGCCTGGGGAATCATGCCGGAGGGCCTGATCCTGTCGGCGGCCGTCGCCGTGACCGCCCTCCTGGCGACTTGGTTCGGCTTCTCCAGCTTCGGCATGAGCCGTCCGATGGGAGAGACGCGATGAAACGCTTCAGCCTGCTGGCCGCCGCCGCGCTCGTCGCCCTGCTGACCGCCTGCGACGACAACAACCCGTCGCAGCCCGTGTACGGCGCCAACCCGCCGCTGCCGGAGCAGCAGCACGGTCTGCTGCCCAGCATGAAGATCGCCAACCCCGCCTCCTGGGGGGACCGGAAACCGACCGTGCCGGAGGGCTTCACCGTCACGGCGATCGCCACCGACCTCGGCATTCCGCGCCAGACCCTCGTCCTTCCCAACGGCGACATCCTGGTCGCCGAAGGCCGGGGCGGCTCGGCCCCGCCGCTGCGGCCCAAGGACTTCATCGCCGGCATCATCAAGGCCAAGGGCACAACCTCGGTCCCCAGCGGCAACCGCATCACCCTGCTGCGCGACGCCGACGGCGATGGGCAATACGAGGAGCGCACGGTCTTCGCCGACCATCTGAACGCGCCCTACGGGCTGGCGTTCGTGAACGGCCAGATCTACGTCGCGAACCAGGACGCGCTGGTGCGCTTCCCCTACCGCGAGGGCCAGACCCGCGCCGAGGGGCCGCCGGAGAAGGTCACCGACCTGCCCTCCTACATCAACCATCACTGGACCAAGTCGCTAGCGGCCAGCCCGGACGGGCGGTTCCTCTATGTCGGCATCGGCTCCAACAGCAACATCACGGAACGCGGGATGCCCGCCGAGGCCGACCGCGCGATGGTCTGGGAGATCGACGCGCGGACGGGCGCGCACCGGCCCTACGCCACGGGCTTGCGCAACCCCACCGCGCTGGCCATCCAGCCGGGAACGGGCACACTGTGGGCGGTGGTCAACGAGCGCGACGAGCTTGGCCCCAACCTCGTCCCCGATTACCTGACCTCGGTCCGTGAAGGCGGCTTCTACGGCTGGCCCTTCAGCTATTGGGGCCAGAACGTCGACCCGCGCGCCCAGCCGCAGAAGCCCGAGATGGTCGCCGCGGCGATCAAGCCGGACTACAGCCTGGGATCGCACGTCGCGGCCCTCGGCGTGGCCTTCTCCTCGCCGGTGATGGGCGAGCGCTTCGCCGACGGCGTGTTCGTCGGCGAACATGGCAGTTGGAACCGCAGCGTGCCCAGCGGCTACAAGGTGATCTTCGTCCCCTTCCGCGACGGCGCACCCTCCGGCGATCCGGTCGAGGTGGTGACCGGCTTCATGGGCGAGGACGGCCACACCTACGGCCGGCCGGTCGGCGTCACCGTGGACCCCAAGGGCGCGCTGATCGTCGCCGACGACCTGTCGAACACCGTCTGGCGCGTCGCGGTGACCGATCGCTCGCCCAGTGCCCAGGCACCGGCGGATATGGGCAGCGCGACGTCCGATGGGAACGGATCGTCCAATTGAAACTGGGAACGCCGCGTCAGGGCCGCTTGCCGAGCGGTCCTGACCGGTCCGAGATGGTGACGGCGACCGGATAGCCCATCCAGCGCTGGCGCTTGTTCTCCAGGGCCGCGCCGCCGCGGGCCGGCCCGGCCAGACGCCCGCCGCCCCACAGGCCGCGGCCGCGCGGCACCACGGGCAGCAGGCGGATCTTGCGCCCGACGATGGCCAGCCGGCGCCGCCAATGGGCGACCAGCTTGGGCGAGGTGCCCACCCGCCGCGCGATCTCATGATCGGCCAGCAGGGCGCTGTTGGGGTCCTGCAACAAGTCGAGGATGGCGCGGCGCTTGTCCAGGCTGGTGTGGCGGCTGTGCTTGCGCTCCAGCGCCTTGCCGAGGTCCCAGAGCTTTTCCGCGGTCTCGCGGGCGAGGCCGCGCCAGCGGTCGGCCTCCTCCCTCTGGCGCTCCATGTCGCCGTTGCTCTTTTCAAGCTGCCGCTTCAGCCCGGCGATCTCCAGTTCCAGGTCGCGCACCTGACGGCGCAAGCCTTGGACGAGCTGGTCGGGCGGCGGCGGACGATCGGGCGGCTGTCTCTTATACACATCTGACGCTGCCGACGATTATACGCGAGTGTAG
>NZ_JAUQTX010000092.1:0-23497 GCF_059803775.1 Azospirillum sp. UFLA03-27
GCGTATAATCGTCGGCAGCGTCAGATGTGTATAAGAGACAGGGAGGGGGCGGCCGGCGCCGCGGCGGTGGCGGTGGACGAGCGGGCGCGGGCCTCCTGCCTGTCCGGGCGCGTGACGCCCTGATTATCGGAGACCCGCTTTTTTGAGAATCGTCCGCAGGACGGGGCGGCCGGGGCTTTTCCAACGGCCCTGCCGCACCCATCCTATGGCGCTATGAGCACGCACGACACCCGCAATCCCTGCACGAAGCTTTGCCGCTACGACGCGGCGGACCGCTGCATGGGCTGCTTCCGCACCCGCGCGGAGGTGAGGCATTGGAAGCGCCTGCCGGACGAGACGAAGGCGGCGATCAACGCCCGCATCGCCGCGCGCGGCGGCACCGTCTCCAAGAAAGACGGCAAGCGGGCGAAGAAGCTCGACAGGAAAATCCGCAAGCTGGAAGGCAAGCTCGCCACCCTGCGCGCCCGCCGGTCGGAACTGGAGGGACCGGTCGTCAAAGCGGCGGAGTGAACACCGCCTCAACCGATCCCGGCGTGCCGTTCCACATACAGCAGCAGGGCGGGATAATAGTGCCTCTGTGAAACCGTCAGTTCCTGGCAGTAACGGCGTGCCATGCCGTTGGAAAGCCAAGCATCAAGCTCGCCGCTCTCGCGTTTCTGGGCGATGACGCGGTCGATCTTGTCCATGATCTTGTGGATCACGTCCGTTCCTTTTCCGGTGTTGATTTGCTGTGGAAGGGGTGGATGCCGCAGAGGCGGCGCCGTCGATTGCCCGTTCAATATGAACCTCGGGACAGCGGTGAGCTGCGCATTATGGGCATGCCTGCTTACCGCATTGCACAAAAGTCCGCCCTGACCACCGGACCCGCGCGCGGGTCTGCCCTTCGCAGGCGTTCGTTGACCGGCTTCTCGGCGCCGTCCCATTCTGCACGTCGAAGGAAGAAAAACCGGGAGGACATGCGGTGGGGATGGCGGTGGACCGCCGCGCCGCCGCAGCCATCATCATGACCGCCATCGCCATGACCGAACGCCGTGCGGAGCTGGACGGCGCCGCCTCCGCCACGCTGGTCCTGCTCTGCCTGCTCTGGGGCTTGCAGCAGGTCGCCATCAAGGTCGCCATGACCGGATTCTCGCCGGTGCTCCAGGGCGGGCTGCGCTCGCTGGGCGCGCTGGCGCTGCTGTGGGCCTGGGCGGCACTGCGCGGCATGCGCCTGTTCGAGCGGGACGGCACGCTGGGGCTGGGCCTGCTGGCCGGTGCGCTGTTCGCCGGCGAATTCCTGCTGATCTACACCGGGCTGTCCTACACCACGGTGTCGCGCAGCATACTGTTCCTCTACACAGCACCCTTCCTGGTGTCGGTCGGCGCACATCTGCTGCTGCCGGGGGAGCGGATGCGCGGCGTCCAGGCGGCCGGGCTGGCCTGCGCCTTCGTCGGGGTGGCGGTGGCCTTCGCCGACGGGCTGCGCCTGCCGACGAACCGCGAGATGATCGGCGACCTGATGGTGCTGGCGGCGGCGGTGCTGTGGGCGGCCACCACCCTGGTCATCAAGGGCAGCAAGCTGGTCCGCGCCAGCTCGACCAAGGTGCTGTTCTACCAGCTCGCCGTGTCTGGGGCGGTGATGCCGGTGGCCTCGCTTCTGATGGGGGAGGCGGGGGTGACCGCGCCCGGCCCGCTGGCCCTGGCCTGCCTCGCCTTCCAGATCGTGGTGGTGGCCTTCGCCTCCTACCTCGCCTGGTTCTGGCTGGTCGCCCGTTACCCGGCGGCCCGCCTGTCGGCCTTCACCTTCCTGACGCCGCTGTTCGGCGTGCTGTCCGGCGCCCTGCTGCTGGGTGAGCGGGTCAGCGCGAGCCTCGCCGCGGCGATGCTGCTAGTCTGCGCCGGCATCTGGCTGGTGAACCGCCGCGCGCCCGCCGCGGGCGCCTAGAAAGACGGGAACCGGCCCGGCCGCCATCGGTTGGCTCTGCTGTCCCAGCACAAGCAGCGGAGCCGGTTTCACCATGGATTTGAACGGAAAAGTCGCCATCATCACCGGGGCCGGGTCGGGCATCGGCAAGGCGTCCGCCACCCTGTTCGCCAGCGCCGGGGCGAGCGTCGGCGTGCTCAGCCGCACCGAGGACGAGATCCGCAAGACGGCGGAGGAGATCACCGCGGCGGGCGGCAAGGCTATCCCTCTGGTCGCCGACGTCGCCGATAGCGAGGCCGTGAAGCGGGCGGTGGACCGGCTGGTCCAGGAGTACGGGCGGCTGGACATCGTCTTCGCCAACGCCGGCATCAATGGCGTCTGGGCGCCGATCGACGAGCTGACTCCGGAGGAATGGGACCGCACCATCAACATCAACCTGCGCGGCACCTACCTGACTCTGCACCACGCGGTGCCGCATCTGAAGAAGGCGGGCGGCGGGTCGGTGCTGGTGACCGCCTCGATCAACGGCACGCGGGTGTTCAGCAACGCCGGCGCCACCGCCTATTCCTGCACCAAGGCCGCGCAGGTTGCCATGGTCCAGATGCTGGCGCTGGAACTGGCCAAGCACCGCATCCGCGTCAACGCCATCTGTCCGGGGATGATCGACACCGCGATCCAGGACAACACCCAGGCGCGCAACACCGAAAAGGCCGAAGAGGCCGCCGAGTATCCGGACGGCGAAATTCCGCTGACCCGCGGCAAGCCGGGCAGCAGCGCCGACGTGGCGGAACTGGCGCTGTTCCTGGCGTCCGACCGGTCGAAGCACATCACCGGCACCCCCGTCTGGATCGACGGTGCCGAGTCCCTGCTGATCGGCTGAGGGACCCCTCATGGCGGACAGCTTCATGGCGGACGGCTTCGCGTGGTGGCAGAGCGGGGTGATCTATCAGGTCTACCCGCGCTCCTTCCAGGATTCGAACGGCGACGGGGTGGGGGACCTGCCGGGTATCCTGGCCCGGCTCGACCATCTCCGGACGCTCGGGGTGGACGCGCTGTGGGTGTCGCCGATCTACCCGTCGCCGATGGCCGATTTCGGTTACGACGTGTCGGACTACACGGGCGTCCACCCGCTGTTCGGGACGATGGAGGATTTCGACCGGCTGCTGGCCGAGCTGCACCGCCGGGGCATGAAGCTGATCCTGGATTTCGTGCCCAACCACAGCTCCGACCGGCACCCGTGGTTCCAGGCCAGCCGCTCCTCCCGCGACGACCCGAAACGCGACTGGTACATCTGGCGCGACCCGGCCCCGGACGGCGGACCTCCCAACAACTGGCTGTCGGAGTTCGGCGGCGGCGCCTGGGAATGGGATGCGGCGACCGGGCAATACTATTACCACGCCTATCTGAAGGAGCAGCCGGATCTCAACTGGCGCAACCCGGCGCTGCGCGAGGCCATGCTCGACGCGTTGCGCGTCTGGTTCGACCGCGGGGTGGACGGCTTCCGGGTGGACGCCATCCATCACCTGATCAAGGACGCGCGGTTCCGCGACAACCCGCCGAACCCCGGCTGGCGGGAGGGCATGTCGCCGGTGCGGCGGGTGATCCGCCTCCACACCGTGGACCAGCCGGAGGTGCACGACGCCATCGCCGCGATGCGCCGGGTGGCGGACGGGTACGGCTCCGACCGGCTGCTGATCGGCGAGGCCTATCTGCCCATCGACCAGCTCATGGCCTATTACGGCGCCGACCTGACGGGCTTTCAGCTTCCCTTCAACTTCCATCTGCTGTCCACCCCGTGGGAGGCGAAGGCGCTGGCCGCGCTGATCCGCACCTACGAGGCCGCCCTGCCGCCCGGCGGCTGGCCGAACTGGGTGCTCGGCAACCACGACCGTTCCCGCGTGGCGAGCCGGCTGGGTGCGGGGCAGGCGCGGGTGGCGGCCATGCTCCTGCTGACCCTGCGCGGCACGCCGACGCTCTACCAGGGCGACGAGATCGGGATGACCGACGTGCCGATCCCGCCCGACCGCGTGCAGGACCCCTGGGAGAAGAACATCCCCGGCCTGGGGCTGGGCCGCGATCCGGTGCGCACGCCGATCCCCTGGGACGGCAGCCCGCAGGGCGGTTTCACGACGGGCGAGCCCTGGCTGCCGCTCGGTCCCGACCATGACCGGGTGAACGTCACGGCGCAGGCGGCCGACCCGTCCTCCATGTTGGCGCTCCACCGTGCCCTGCTGGCCCTGCGGCGGGCGGAGCCGGCCCTGTCGGTCGGGCGCTACGAGCCGGTGTCGGCGGAGGACGACGTCCTGTCCTATGAGCGCCGCCATGGAACCGGCCGCTTCCGCATCCTGCTGAACCTGTCGGCCGGGGAGCGGACGGTGGACGCGGTGCCGGAGGCTGCCCATATCCGGCTGTCCACCCATCTCGACCGAGGCGGGGAACCGGTGTCCGGCATCCTTCGCCTGCGGCCCGACGAGGGGGTGGTGATCGGTTTCGACGACAAGGGAAAGGGTGGGGAATGAGCGGGGACGTGAAGAACAACGCGGCCAAGAACCGGTATGAGCTGACCGTGGGCGACGCCACCGCGGTGGTGGAGTATGAAAAGCGCGACGGGGCCATCGTCTTCACCCACACGGAGGTTCCGGAGAGCATGGCCGGACAGGGCATCGGCTCCGCCCTCGCGCGCGGCGCGCTGGAGGACGCGCGTTCCAGCGGGCAGAAGGTTGTGCCGGTCTGCCCCTTCGTGGCCAAATACATCCAGCGCCACCCGGAGTACCAGGATCTGGTCGTCGCGGAGGGCGGACCATCGACGTGAGGCGTTCGCCGTGAAACGGTTTTTCCTGGCCGCCGGCCTGCTGTCTCTTCTGCCGGCGGCGGGCCGCGCTGGGACGCTGGAACTGGACTTCGCCGCCTATGGCGGCGGCGTCTCCCTGGCGCGCGGCAGCGTCGTGCTGACCGAGGAGGCGGAGGGGGGCGCCAGCCGCTACCGGGCGGCGCTGGAGGCGGAGGCGGTGCCCTGGCTCGGCCTCTTCACCAATTTCCGCTACCACGCCGAGTCCGCGGGACGGCTGGAGGCCGGCGCCGCCGAGCCGGACCGCTTCCGCGGCGAGCGCCGCTTGCGCCGCAAGATGGACATCATGACGCTGACCTTCGGCCCAGACGGGGTGGATGTGACGGCCGATCCCCCGCTCAGCCCCGACAAGGCGGCGCGGGTGCCGCCGGACAGCCGCCGGGGCAGCATCGATCCGTTGAGCGCCGGGGCGGCGGTGATCCTGACCGCCAGCCGGGCAGGCGGCTGCGGCGGACGCTATCCCGTCTATGACGGGCGCCGCCGCTACGACATCATCATGACGCCGCAGGGCAAGGGCGACCTGCCGTCGTCGCGCTACCGCATCGCCACGGGAACGGCGGAGGTCTGCGCGGTCACCGTCCGCCCGGTGGCCGGCTTCCAGGGTGACCGTGATCGCGACCGCTTCTTCGCCGAGGGGGTGGAGCGCAAGGCGACGGTGTGGTTCGCCCGCGCACCGGAGAGCGGGCGCGTCGTCCCCGTGACGGTGGAGGTGCCGACCGACACGATGACGGTGCTGGTCCACACCGTCGGTGTGAAGGCCGGGTCGTAATCCGCGTTACGGATTAGCGGCGAGGCGCCACTGACCGTCGTCGCCGCGGCAGGCGGTGCCGGTGGCGGACTCCTGGCGGCCCTCGATGGTCACCTTGTGCTGGAACTCCTTGCACTCCCGCCCGGCGGAATCGCGCCCGGCGCGGATCGGGGTGATGGTGCCGCTGGTGTTCGTGCTGTCCGGGCTGTTCCAGCGGATGGTCTGGCCGACTGGCGCGTTGAGCGCGCGGGTCTCCGCGCTCTGCGCCGCGTTGCGGCTGCCCGGGCTCAACTGCTCCATCAGATAGCCGCCGGCGAAGTAGCCGAGCAGGCCACCGGCGCCAATGGCCAGCAGGTTGCCGCTGCCCTTGCCGATCTGCGATCCGGCGAGCGCCCCGACGGCGGCCCCGCCGAGCTTGCCCAGCAGGTCGTTGTCGATGCCGAAGGTCGTGTTGCCGCCGCTGCTCTGCGGGTTGGTTTGGGTCGGCGCGCCGTAACCGCCCTGGGTGAACACCTGCGCTGCGGCCGGCGCGGCGGTCAGGGGCAGGGCGACGGACAGGCCAAGGCACAGGACCGAGGCGAAGCGAATCCCGGACAGGCGGACAGCGGACACGTCGGCTACTCCTTTATTGCAACGCGATGGTCATCTGAACACCACGGCCCCGCTCACGGTTGAGGCAAAAGGGCGACAATGACCTTCGACGAAGATGGCAACAGTCAGGCGCGCTTCAACTCCGGGAAGGCATCCGCCACGCTGCCATCCAGCGCCTTGCGGACGGCGCGGGCGAGGTCGCGGTCGCGGTAGGGCTTGATCAGGAACTCGGCCCCCGGCCCCTCACCGCTCAGGCCCCCGGCCACACCATGGGCGTAGCCGGAGGCGTAGAGCGCCTTCAGGGTCGGATAGCGGCGCTGCGCCTCCTGGGCCAATTCCAGCCCGTTCATGCCGCCCGGCATCACCACGTCGGTGAACAGCAGGTCCACCCGTGGCTCCCCGGCCAGCACGGCCAGCGCCTCCGGCCCGTTCTCCGCCTCGACCACGGTGTAGCCGAGATCCTGGAGGGTCAGCACGGCGACCTGACGCACGTCGCGGTCGTCGTCCACCACCAGGATGACCTCGCCGTGGCCGGGCAGCGGACCGGTGTCCTCGGTGTCCTCCGGCGTCTTCGCCTGACGGACGGCCGCGGGGGCGCAGGGCAGATGGAGGTGGAAGGAGGTGCCGCGCCCTGGCTCGCTCTCCACCCGAATCAGCCCGCCCGACTGCTTCACGAAGCCGTGGATCATGCTGAGCCCCAGCCCGGTGCCCTTGCCGATCTCCTTGGTGGTGAAGAAGGGTTCGAAGGCGCGGGCCAGAACCTCCGGCGGCATGCCGCAGCCGGTGTCGCTTACGGTCATCCGCACATAGCGTCCGGGGCGCAACTCCGCATCCCCCTCCTTGGCCTCCACCATCGCGGTGGCGATGGTCAGCTTGCCGCCGGACGGCATGGCGTCGCGGGCGTTGATGACGAGGTTCAGCAGGGCCGATTCCGCCTGAGTGCGGTCCACCAGCGCCGGACAGAGGGACGGCGCGCTGTCGATCTCGACGGTGATCGCCGAGCCCAGCGTGCGCTCCATCAGCTCGCCCATGTTGCGGACCAGCGCCTCCATGTCCACGCTCTCGGGGTGGAGCTGCTGGCGCCGCGCGAAGGCGAGCAGCCGCCGCGTCAGGTCGGAGCAGCGCAGCGACGCCTGAAGGGCCATCTCCACCCGCCGCGCCGCCTTGGGATCGTCGAAGGCCATGCGGCCCAGCCGCTCCAGGCTGCCGATGACCACGGTCAGCATGTTGTTGAAGTCGTGGGCGATGCCCCCGGTCAACTGGCCGATGGTCTCCATCTTCTGGACATGGGCGAGCTGGAGCTGAAGCTCCCGCGTGTCGGTGACGTCCAGCACCGTGCCGCAGAGTTCCGGCGGCCGCCCGCCCTCGCCCGGCAACAGCATGGCCTTTTCCAGAAGCGTGCGGTACTGCCCGTCGGCGGCGCGCCAGCGGTATTCGACGGTGGACACGCCACCCTGCCGCATCGCGTCGAACTGGACGGCGGCGCGCTCGCGGTCGTCCGGGTGCAGGCGCGATTCCCAGAAACCGCCGTCCGTCAGGAAGCGTTCGGCGGGGAAGCCGAACAGCGCCTCGACATTCTCGGTGACGTAGCGGAAGGGCGTGCCGCGCTCCGGCCCGGCGGTGTAGAGCAGGATCGGCAGGGAGCGGGCGATCATCGCCTGCCGCTCCTCCGACCGGCGGAGCGCCTGTTCGGCCTCCAGCTTCTCGGCCCGCACGCGGTAGTTCTCGGCCATCAGCCGCTCGCGCAGGGCGGCCTGGCGCTTGACCTCCTCGGTCTTGCGGTACAGTTCGACAAAGACGGTGACCTTGCTGCGCAGGATGACCGGGTCCACCGGCTTGAACATGTAGTCGACCGCCCCCGCGGAATAGCCGCGGAAGATGTGCATCTCGTCCTTGTTGATGGCGGTCAGGAACAGGATGGGGATGTGCCGCGACTTGCGGCGGTTGCGGATCAACTCCGCCGTCTCGTAGCCGTCCATGCCGGGCATGTGGACGTCCATCAGGATCGCCGCGAAGTCCTGGTCGAGCACGCGCTTCAGCGCCTCCTCGCCGGAGCGGGCGAGGATCACCGTGGCGTCGAGGTCGGCCAGGGTCTCCCGCATCGCCAGCAGGTTCCGCGGATCGTCGTCCACGACGAGCACGCGGACCTCCGGCGGCGGCAGGGTGGCGTCCTCGATCTCGGTGATGCTGGGAATCTGGGTGTGGGGCATGGGCTTCTCCTCACTCCCGTCCGGCGTTGTGGCCTACGGCGGGGCCGTCGTCCTGCCGGCGTCCGGCCCAGACCCGCAGCAGCGACAGCAGGTGGTCGATGTCCACCGGCTTGGCGAGATAGTCGGTCGCCCCCGCCTCGATGCACTTCTCGCGGTCGCCCTTCATCGCCTTGGCGGTGACGGCGATCACCGGAAGGCCGCGCCCGGCTGCGGTGGCGCGGATTTCCCGGATGGTCTGATAGCCGTCCATCAGCGGCATCATGATGTCCACCAGCGCCACGTCGAGGTCGGGGTGCGCCTTCAGCAGGTCCAGCCCCTCCGGCCCGCTCTCGGCGTGCAGCACCGTCATGTCGTGGGCCTCCAGGACGCTGGCAAGCGAGAAGATGTTGCGGAAATCGTCGTCCACGATCAGCGCCTTGCGGCCTGCCAGCACCGGGTCGCGCTGGCGGATCTGGTCGAGCGCGTTGCGCTTGTCGTCGGGCAGCCGGTCCACCGCCCGGTGCAGGAACAGCGCCGTCTCGTCGAGCAGCGAGTCCGCGGAATGGACGCTGCGCAGCACCACCGTTTCGGCCAGCCGGCGCAGCCGCGCCTCGTCCTCCGGCGCGATGGTGTCGCTGACATAGGCGACGACCGGCATCCAGGCGGTGGAATCGCGGGTGCGCAGGCTGTCGATCAGCTCGAAATCGCTGGGCTGGGGGATCGTCAGGTCGAGCACCATGCAGTCGAACCGCTCCTGCGCCAGCAGGGCGCGGGCGGCCTCGGCGGAGGTGACGGTGCTGATGTCGATGTCGTCACCGGCCCCGCCCCCGACGCCTTTGTCGTGGTCGATCAGGCCGGCGATGCCGCCGGTCTCCGGGTTGGGGACCTTCTCAACGATCAGCAGCCGGCGCTGGTGGCGCTCCACGAAGCCCTTGACCTTGGCGAGTGCCGCGAAGATCGCCTCGCGGTCGGCCGGCTTCTCGGTGTAGTCGAAGGCGCCCATGGCGAGGCCCCGGCGGCGCTCCTCCTTGGCGGAGATGACGTGGACCGGTATGTGGCGGGTGTGAGGGTCGCGCTTCAGCAGGTCGAGCAGCGCCCAGCCGTCGATGTCCGGCAGGCCGATGTCCAGCATCACCGCGTCCGGCCGGTACTTGCGGGCCATCGGCATGGCCGGGCTTCCGGCATGGGAAAGGATCGCCTTGAAGCCCTTCTCCCGCGCCAGATCGACCAGGATCGAGGCGAACTTCACGTCGTCCTCGACGATCAGCACCACCGGGTCGCCGGGGCGGATGCGCTCGCGGTCGTCGGCGACGGGGTGGTGCTGCGGCAGCGCCAGCCGCTCCTCCGGCCCCGGCACCACGATGGGCCGCGTCGGCGTCGGGAAGGGGGCCAGCTTCAGCGCCGGGTCGCCGTAGCGGGCGATGTCGAACTCCATCGGCACGTAGAGCGTGAAGGCGCTGCCCGCCCCGGATTCGCTCTGCACGCGGATCTCACCGCCCAGCAGGCGGGCGATCTCGCGGCTGATCGACAGGCCGAGGCCGGTGCCGCCGTACTTGCGGCTGGTCGTGCCATCGGCCTGCTGAAAAGCCTCGAAGATGATGCGCTGCTTGTTCTCGGGGATGCCGATGCCGGTGTCGATGACGGTGAAGGCCAGCACCCCCTCCGCCGCGTTCAGCACGGGGTGGGCCGCGCTCCAGCCCTCGCCGGCCAGACCGACGCGGAAGGTGACGCCGCCGGTCTCGGTGAACTTGAAGGCGTTGGACAGCAGGTTGTTCAGCACCTGCTCCAGCCGCTTCTGGTCGGTCTGGATGGCCGCGGGCAGCGGCTGGGTCATGTCGATGTCGAAGCGCAGCCCCTTCTCCTCGGCGAGCTGGGCGAAGGTGCGCTCGACATGGCCGCGCAAGTCGTCCAGCACCACGGCGCCGATCTCCAGCGTGACCGTGCCGGATTCGATCTTCGACAGGTCGAGGATGTCGTTGATGAGGTTCAGCAGGTCGGACCCGGCGGCGTTGATGGTGCGGGCGAACTCCACCTGCCGGGGAGTCAGGTTGTGGTCGCCGTTGTCGGACAGCAGCTTGGACAGGATCAGCAGGCTGTTCAGCGGGGTGCGCAGCTCGTGGCTCATGTTCGCCAGGAACTGCGACTTGTACTTGGAGGTGAGGGAGAGCTGCTCCGCCTTCTCCTCCAATGCCTCGTTGGTCTGGCGCAGCTTCTCCTGCTGGGCCATCAGCAGCTCCTCCGACTGGCGGAGCGAGGCGGCTTGATGCTCCAGCCGCTCGTTGGTGGTCTTCAGCTCCTCCTGCTGGCTCTGCAACTCGGCGGTCAGGCGCTGCGACTGCTTGAGCAGCCCTTCGGTCCGCATGTTGGTGGCGATGGTGTTGAGGACGATCCCGATGCTTTCCGTCAGCTGCTCCAGGAAGGAGCGGTGCGTCTCGCTGAAATGGCCGAAGGAGGCCAGCTCCAGCACGGCGTTCACCTCGTTCTCGAACAGCACGGGCAGGACGATGATGTTCAGCGGCGCCGCCTCGCCGAGGCCGGAGCTGATGCGCACATAGTCCTTCGGCACGTTGGTCAGCAGGATCGGCTTCTTCTCGTGGGCGCACTGGCCGACCAGACCCTGCTTCAGCGTGAAGCGGGTGCCCAGCCCGTCGCGCTCCTTCAGGGCGTAGCTGGCGACCAGATCGAGGACCGGCTCGTCGCCGTCGCGGCTGGTGACGTAGAGGACGCCGTGCTGGGCGTTCACCAGCGGCGCGATCTCCGACAGGATCATGTTGGTGACGGTGACCAGATCGCGCTCGCCCTGGAGCATCCGGGTGAATTTCGCGATGTTGGTCTTCAGCCAGTCCTGTTCCGCGTTCTTCTGCGTCGTGTCGCGCAGGTTGCGGATCATCTCGTTGATGTTGTCCTTCAGGGAGGCCACCTCGCCCGACGCCTCGACGGCGATGGAGCGGGTGAGGTCGCCCTTGGTCACCGCGGTCGCCACCTCGGCGATGGCGCGGACCTGGGTGGTCAGGTTGGCGGCGAGCTGGTTCACGTTGTCGGTCAGGTCGCCCCACACGCCGGTGGCGCCGGGCACCTTGGCCTGTCCGCCCAGCTTGCCTTCGATGCCGACCTCGCGCGCCACGTTGGTGACCTGATCGGCGAAGATGGCCAGCGTCTCAATCACGCCGTTGATGGTGTCGGCCAGCGCCGCGATCTCGCCGCGCGCCGCCACGGTCAGCTTGCGCTTCAGGTTGCCCTCGGCGACCGCCGTCACGACCTCGGCGATGCCGCGCACCTGACCGGTCAGGTTGGCGGCCATCATGTTGACGTTGTCGGTGAGGTCCTTCCAGGTGCCGGCGACCCCCTTCACCTGGGCCTGACCGCCCAGCTTGCCCTCGGTGCCAACCTCGCGGGCGACGCGGGTGACCTCGCTGGCGAAGCTGTTGAGCTGGTCGACCATCGTGTTGATGGTGTCCTTCAGCTCCAGGATCTCGCCCTTCACGTCCACGGTGATCTTGCGCGACAGATCGCCGTTGGCGACGGCGGTGGTGACGTCGGCGATGTTGCGAACCTGATTGGTCAGGTTGCCGGTCAGCAGGTTGACGTTGTCGGTGAGGTCCTTCCAGGTTCCGGCCACACCCTTCACCTGGGCCTGACCGCCGAGCTTGCCCTCGCTGCCGACCTCGCGGGCGACGCGGGTGACTTCCGAGGCGAAGCTGTTGAGCTGGTCGACCATCGTGTTGATGGTGTCCTTCAGCTCCAGGATCTCGCCCCTCACGTCCACGGTGATCTTGCGCGACAGGTCGCCCTTCGCCACCGCCGTGGTGACCTCCGCGATGTTGCGGACCTGGCTGGTCAGGTTGGTCGCCATCGCGTTGACGTTGTCGGTGAGGTCCTTCCAGGTGCCGGCGACACCCTTCACCTGGGCCTGACCGCCCAGCTTTCCTTCGGTGCCGACCTCGCGCGCCACGCGGGTGACTTCCGAGGCGAAGCTGTTGAGCTGGTCGACCATCGTGTTGATGGTGTCCTTCAACTCGCGGATTTCGCCCTTCACGTCCACGGTGATCTTGCGCGACAGGTCGCCGTTGGCGACGGCGGTCGTCACGTCGGCGATGTTGCGGACCTGATTGGTCAGGTTGCCGGTCAACAAATTGACGTTGTCGGTCAGGTCCTTCCAGGTGCCGGCTACACCCTTCACCTGGGCCTGACCGCCCAGCTTGCCCTCGCTGCCGACCTCGCGCGCCACGCGGGTGACTTCCGAGGCGAAGCTGTTGAGCTGGTCGACCATCGTGTTGATGGTGTCCTTCAGCTCGCGGATTTCGCCCTTCACGTCCACGGTGATCTTGCGCGACAGGTCGCCCTTCGCCACCGCTGTGGTGACGTCGGCGATGTTGCGGACCTGGGCCGTCAGGTTGGCGGCCATCAGGTTGACGTTGTCGGTGAGGTCCTTCCAGGTGCCGGCGACGTCCTTCACCTGGGCCTGTTCGCCCAGCTTGCCTTCGATGCCGACCTCGCGCGCCACCCGCGTCAGCTCCGCCGAGACGGTGACGAGCTGCTCGACCATCCGGTTGACCGTCCGGGCGGTCTGGAGGAAGTCGCCCTGGAGCGGACGCCCGTCGACCTCCAGCGGCATCGACTGCGACAGGTCGCCCTTGGCGACCGCGCCGATGACGCGGGCCATCTCCCGGGTCGGCTGGGTCAGGTCGGCGACCATGGCGTTGACGCTGTCCACGCAGGCGCCCCAGCCGCCCGAGGCGGTGGGCAGGCGCACCCGCTGGCCGATGCGACCCTCCTTGCCGATGGCGACGCTGACCCGGCCGACGTCCTCCACCAGGGCTTCGTTCATCTCCACCACGTCGTTGAAGGCGGCGGCGATCTCGCCGTCCAGCCCATCCAGGTCGAGCGGCAGGCGCACGGAGAAGTCGCCCTTGCGGAACTGGCGCAGCGCGCGCAGGAGAAGCTGGGGAGAAAGCCGGTCGTGAGCGTCGGTCATCGTCATGACGCGAGGGTCCCTAAGAAGTCCAGGCCTGTGTCTCGGGTGTCCCCTCGCGCAGGATCGACGGCGCGCCCGGCGGAACGCCGGAATGGCCGCGCGCCGGAGCGGCGCAGCCATGGGACGGCAAGAGGAAGGCGGCGGGGGCTAATGCCGGGGGGCGGCGTTGTTCAGCAGGGTCTTCAACTGGCGCTCGTCATAGGGCTTCTGGATGAAGCCGTGCGGGCCGGCGGCGCGGGCGCGCTCCAGCAGGACGGGATCGCTGGCCCCGGACATGAAGATGCTGCCCACGGCGAAGCGCTCGCGCAGGGCGTGCGCGGTCTCGATGCCGTCCTGCGGACCGGCGAGGCCAATGTCCACCAGGGCCAGGGCGGGGCGCTCCCGCTCGGCGATCTTCAGCGCGTCGGCGGCGTTGGCGGCGACGCCGCACACCTCGTAGGACAACTCCTCCAGCATATCGGTCAGATACATGGCGACGATCGTCTCATCCTCGACGACCAGGACCCGGACGGGGGTTGTGGCTGCGGCGGGCGCGGTCCCGTCCGCCCCGGCCCGTGGTGACCTGTTGATCGGGTTGGTCATCCCTTATCCCTCTTGTCGTTCTGCCGGCTGCGGTGCCGGAACGGCGTCGATGAGGCGCCTATCCCGCCCGCCGCCGGAACCCGAGCGGAGACGTCGGATGCCGGCGAAGCTGACCGGGACGAGTAGCACGGAGGGGTGAGGCAATTAAGGGAGAAAAGGTCAAATACCCCCAACAGGTTATACCCAGTAGGGTGAGTGCACTCCAAAAGAGAGCAAGCATATTCCTTAAATTCAATATGGAATAGCGCGAATCCGGTGCGTTTGGACCGTCTTTGCTTGGGTTCGATTGAAATGTGCGGTGCAAACGCGCGGCAGCTATGTAGAGATGTGCGGCCTTTTTAACAATTTTGCAAGTAATTTTGCGCGTAAACTTGCTGCTGTCCACGAGGCGGGCGTGGAGTCGATTGCAGGGGTTCTAGGAAGCGGGATGAGCGGTGCCCCGACAAGCGGGCCGGGTGATGGGACAGACCTGAGCCTGGAGGATCTCGCGCAGGCCATCAGAGCCCACCGGCTCTATCTGGCGGCGCGCCCAAACGGTTTGCGCCTTCAATTGAAGGCGGCGGACCTGACCGGTTTCGACCTGACGGGGCTGCTCCTGTCGGACGCGATTCTGACCGGAGCGAATTTCCGGCGCAGCGTTCTCCAGCGTTGCAACTTCGACGGGGCGGATCTGTTCGGCGCCAGCTTCGTCTCCGCCGATCTGCGGGAGGCCTCGCTGGTCGGGGCGGACATGCGCGGGGCGAACTTCACCAAGGCCTGCCTGCGCAACACCCTGTTCGAGCGGGCGGACCTCCGCCCCGGCCAGCTCGTGCTGTGGAAGGACCGGCGCAAGGCCCGGCAGGAGGCGGCGCTTCGCGAAGCCGTGCTGGTCAACGCGAATTTCGCCGACTCCGATCTGACCGGCGCCAACCTGACCCGGGCCAACCTGGAAGGAGCGGATTTCAGCAACGCCGCCCTGTTTGGCGCCAACCTCAGCGGCGCCGATCTGCGCGGTGCCGATTTCAGCATGGCGAAGCTGAAGGGCGCCATCCTGAACAACGCCGCCGTCGCCGGTGCCACTTTCCAGGGCGCCGATCTGCGCGACGCCGAGCTGCGCAACGTCGCCATGGCCACCGCCGACTGGGCGGATGCGCGGATGACGGGCGCCATCTACCACCGCAACCAGTCGGACTTTCCGCCGGAAATCCGGGAGGGGCTGGACGGCCATGTCCGCTGGATCAACAGCAACGGCAAGCAGGGCAAGCGGTTCGACGTGTCGGACGGGGCCTTCGTCGGGAGTGATTTCGATGGCTGCGACCTGAGCGGGGCGATCTTCCGCAACTGCGACTTTACGCGGGCGAGCTTCCGGGACAGCAAGCTGCAGATCGCCCAGTTTCCCGGATGCCGCATGCGCGAAGCCTGCTTCGAGAATTCGGAGCTGTCCGGCGCCAGCTTCGAAGGCTGCGACCTGACCCGCGCCATGATGCGCAACGCGGTGATGCGCGCCATTGAGCTTCTGGCGGCGGATGGCCAATCCACGGGGCGGATGTGGCCGACCAATCTGCGCAACGCCCAACTGGCCGACAGCGACATCCGCGGTGCCGATTTGCGGGGCGCGCGGCTGGCCGGGGCGGACCTGACAAACTGCAATCTGTCGGGGGCCGACCTGCGCGACACCGACATCGACAAGGCCGACACAGCCGGAACGACGCTGGTCCATTGCCGGTTGAAGTGACCGCGAATTTTAATCCCGCAAAATTTTCGAAAAGAGTCGGGCATTTTGTCGCAGGGGCTGCCCTCCACCCATGCCCGGCATTGTGCATACCAGTATGTGGGGATTAAAACGCCGGCCGAGGTGACGGCTGGTTTCCCAAGCCGCTTGTCATGATCGAGGCCAAGTAACGGACCGGCGGACGCCGCGTGCCGATGCGACGAATATTGATCGTGGCGAAGCGAAGAACGCAGGACGTCCTGCGGGCCTTGGGTGGCCGTGCCTGTCTTTTGGGCATTGGAAATCGAGGATAGTGCAATGAAGCGTAATGTTGCCGTTCTGGCCTTCGGTCTGTTCGCCGCCCTTCCCGGCATCGCCTCGGCGCAGGACGCCGATGCGGGAGAGAAGGTGTTCAACCAGTGCAAGGCCTGCCACACCATCGAGGCCGGCGGCCCCAACCGCGTCGGCCCGAACCTGCATGGCGTCGTCGGCCGCGCGTCGGGCTCCATCGAGAGCTTCAAGTATTCCGATGCGATGAAGGGCGCCGGACTTGTCTGGGACGAGGCCAATCTCGACAAGTACCTGACCGATCCGAAGGGCACGGTCCCCGGCAACAAGATGGCCTTCGCCGGCGTGAAGAACGAGCAGGCCCGCAAGGACCTGATTGCCTTCCTCAAGAAGAACAGCTGACACGTCCGCAAGGACATGCGCTGCGGGAACGGGAGGGGCGACGGCCCCTCCTGCGTCCGGCGCCCGGCCGTAAGGTCACGCCCGTCCGGTTAGGGCCGCCCGTCTCCCTGCGGTCCATCCTATGAGGATGGCACCTATCAACCTGCCCTTGTGGACAGGGGACCCGTAAAAACGCTCATCGTCAGGCACAAGGAGAACAGGAGGCTGTTGGGGGACCCGTGTGTCCCAACGCAAGATTGCATATCGGGAGGTCGGAATGCCCATGCTGCGAACCGCGGCCCTTGCCGCCGTGTCCATCCTCACGCTCGTCGCCTGTTCGAGCGAGCCGGGCCTCGTGCCACCGATGGGCAGTTCCGGTGCCTCCACGTCCCAGATGGGAAGCACCGGGTCGGGCGCCTCCTCGACGCTGACGGTGGCGGACCAGTCCTTTCTGACCCAGGCGGCCTACGGCGGCTTCGGCGAGGTGGCAATGGGCACGCTGGCCCAGCGGCAGGCGTCCAGCGCCACCGTGCGCGACCTCGGCCGGCGCATCGCCGCCGACCACACCCAAGCCAACCAGGAACTCGCCCGGCTCGCCCAAGCCAAGGGCGTCATGCCGCCCACCGCCCCGGACCCCGGCCGGCAGGCGGTCGCCGACGCGTTGGCCTCACTTCAGGGCTCCGCGTTCGACCGGCAGTATCTGCAGCAGCAGATCGCCGAGCACGAGGTGTCGATCGCCCTGTTCAACGCGCAGTCCCAGGGCGGGACCGATCCGGACGTCCGGGCCTTCGCCGCCAAATGGTTGCCCGGCCTGCAAATGCACGCGCGCGAACTGCGCGCGCTCGGCAACCCGCTGGCACAATTGCCGTAGCGGCGGGCTTCTGTGGCCAAGTCCGCGGAATCAGCGGCGGGCTTGGCCCGATGATCCGCCTCAGGCGACCGCCGGAAGCGGGTGCAGGCCCGCGGTGAGGCGTTGGACGTCCGCGGCGAAGCGGTCGGCGACGTCCGGCGTCAGTTCGAACCGGACATGCAGATCCTGCTCCTTGCCCCCCAGCACCGCGAAGGGGATGGAGACGGTGCAGCTGGTAATGGTCAGCACGCCACGGCTGCCGACCTGCGACCGGTCGAGACCGCGGATCGTGGCGCCGCCTTCCGACAGGTTGGTGAGGTGCCCCGACAGCGATCCCACCGCCCCGGCGATGGTGCAGGGCAGATTGACCTCGAAGCGCGGGGCGCGGCGGCGGTCCACCTCCGGCGTGGCGGTGCGCACGGCGCGGACTAGCATCTCTCGGAGATGGTCGATGCTCCCCGCCACGTCGGACGCCACCCGGCGCACCTCGTCGGCGCGGCTGCCGGTCACCGCCGCCTCCTCCGACACGTGGGCGATGCGGGACGACACCTCCTGCGCGGCGGCGGCGGTCTGGCCGACGTTGCGCGAGATCTCGCTGGTCGCGGCACCCTGCTCGTCCATGGCGCTGGCGATGCTGCTGGCGACCCCGTCGATCTCGGTGATGGTCCGCCCGATGTCCTGCACCGCGTCGACAGCCCCGGCGGTCATGCTCTGCAGATCGGTGATCTGGCGGGAAATCTCTTCCGCCGACTTGGAGGTTTGGGTGGCGAGGTTCTTCACCTCCTGAGCCACCACCGCGAAGCCCTTGCCGGCCTCGCCCGCGCGCGCCGCCTCGATCGTCGCGTTCAACGCCAGCAGGTTGGTCTGGCTGGCGATGTCCTGGATGAAGGTGGCGACCTCCCCGATGTGGCCGATGGCCTCGGACAGGGAGAGCACCACGTCCTCGGTCTTGCGGCTGCTTTCCACGGCGCGACGGGAAATCTGGCTGGCGAAGGTGACTTGGCCGGTGATCTCGGCGATGGAGGCGGTGAGCTGGTCGGTGGCTGCCGCCACGGCCTGGGCGTTGCCCAGCGCCTGTTCCGCTGCGGCCGCCACGCTCTGCGAGTTGGCGGAGACGGTCTCGGCCGAGCTGGCCATCGCCTGGGCGTTGCTGTCCATCGAGACGGAGCGTTCGGCGACGCGGTCCACGGCGGTGCGGGTCTCCTGCTCCACCGTGCGGGCCATGGATTCCAGGGCGGCGATCTTGGCGGCCTCGGCCTCGCGGCGCTCGCGCTCCTGCGCCTCGCGCAGGCGCTGGTTGTCGATGCCCTTCTGGCGGAAGATCTCGACGGTCTTGGCCATGGCGCCGATCTCGTCCTGGCGGTCCAGGCCGGGCACCGCCACCTCATAGCGCTCGTCGGCCAGCTGGAACATGGTGCCGCGGATCTGGTCCAGCGTGCGGAACTGGCGCCGGACCACCAGCAGCATCACCAGGGCCATGCCGATGGTGATGACCGCCGCCACCTGGATGATGTTGGGGACCACCTCCTCCAGAACGCGCAACGCGACGCTCTTCTTGAGGCCGACGAACAGGACGCCGATTACCTCGCCGTTCTGGTCGATGATCGGGTCGTAGGCGGTAAAGTAGGCCTCGCCCAGGATGTCGGCCTCACCGCGGAAGGGCTCCTTGCCGTCGATGACGGCGCTGTAGACGGGACCGCGGGCCAGCTTCGTCCCGACGGCCCGGCTGCCGTCCGGGTTGTGGATGTTGGTCGCCACGCGGGTGTCGCCGCGGAAGATGGTGGCCACGCCGCCGGTCACGCTGCGGACGGTGTCGACGATGTCGTTCGCGCCGTCCAGCTTGAAATCGTCGATGTACAGCGCGCCGTCCTTGAGCCGGTACTCGGATCCTTTCTGGTCGAGCAGCATCCGGAAATTGGTGATCGCCTGCTCCCTCCGCTCCGCCGCGTCCTTGCTGATGCTGGAGGTGACCTTGACGATCGTCGCGTAGGTCAGCGCACCGGACAGAGCAATCAGGCCGAGCGTGCACAGAATGGTCAGCTTTGTCGCAAGGCTGAGCGTGCGGAGGGGATTCATCGGCCGAAAACTCCTTGAAAAATCGTCGGGTCGCCCCGGAAGCACCGGGAAGGCGGCGCATTGGTAACCTTTGTCGCGCATTTGTAACAAATAGTTTTGTCAATGTCGGGACGCACCGGATTCATGCAATGTGAAGGTGCGGTTGCGGCTTTCGTCAGCTGTCTTGAGGAAAGTGTTTGTATTTCAAGGTTTATTCATTTCGTTCATGTTGCGCATTGAGCAAAATAAACCATCTGTTAATCATGAAGTGGGACAGCATGTCGCACGCGAATTCCTTTTAGAGATACCTTCGGTGTAGAGGAAATGTTATCGGTTGGCGTTCGTTCATTACAGAATACAAACATTCGCCATGCCGGACACCCTGCACGCCCTTGACGTCACCAAGACCGCCTATTTCGATTTGGGACCGGATTCGGTCGGCAGTCTGCGGCAGGCGTTGCCGATCATCTCCAAAGCCCTGCCGGGAATTCTGGACCGCTTCTACGCCCGCACGCTGTCGCAGCCCGAGCTGGCCGCCCTGTTCTCCAACCCGGCGCAGGTCGAGGGGGCCAAGCGCGCCCAGATCGCGCATTGGACCCGGCTGTTCGAAGGCCGCTTCGACGATGGCTACAAGGAGTCCGTGCGCGCCGTCGGCATCGCCCACCACCGCATCGGGCTGAGCCCAAGCTGGTACGTCGGCGGCTACGCCTTCATCCTGGGCGAGATCATGGCCGCCCTGGCGCAGAGCATGGGCGGCACGCTGCTGACCGGCAGCCGGCTCGGCTCGATCGTGACCATGCAGCGCGCCGTGGTGTCGGCGGTGCTGATGGATCTGGACGCCGCGCTGTCCATCTATTGGGACCGCCTGATCGACGAGCGGCTCCAGGCGGTGGATGCGATGGTCGATTCCATCGACCACGAGGCCAACGACGTGGTGGACAGCGTCGCCAGCTACACCGCGGACCTGCGCCGCACGGTCGGCGATCTCGACGGCGTCTGCGCGGCGGTGAAGGACAGCATCACCGGCACCTCCGCCGACACGGCGGAGGCGCTGGACGCCGCCCAGACCGTCGCCGCCGGGGCGGAGCAGCTTCAGGCGGCGGTCGGCGAAATCTCGGAGCAGGTCGGCGGAGCCTCCCGGATCGCCGGGGAGGCGGTGGAGAAGAGCGGCGAGGCCCGCCAGATCATGGCGCAGCTCAGCACCGCGGCGCAGGAGATCGGCGGCATCCTGAACCTCATTCGTGCCATCGCCGGGCAGACCAACCTGCTGGCGCTAAACGCAACCATCGAGGCGGCGCGGGCCGGGGAAGCCGGCAAGGGCTTTGCCGTGGTGGCGACCGAGGTGAAGAACCTCGCCGGGCAGTCGGCCAAGGCGGCGGACGAGATCGCCGCTAAGGTCGGCGCCATCCAGGCGGTGGCGGAGCAGGCCATCACCGGCATGGACGGGGTGGCCACCACCATCACCACTATGCAGGAGATCAATTCCTCGATCGCCGCGGCGGTGGAGGAGCAGTCCTCGGCCTCGCGCGAGATCGCCCGCAACATCGGCGAGGTCGCCGGCATCTTCCGCGGCATCGCCAGCCGGATGTCCGAGGTCGGCGGCGAGACGCAGCGTGCCACCACCGTGGCCTACACGGTCGGCGAAAGCGCCAACCGCATGCAGGAGGCGCTGGACACCCTGCCGTCCCTGCTGGCGCGGGCCATTCGCACCTCCTCCGATCTGGCGAACCGGCGGCACACGCGCCGCCGCCCGGTTCTGCTGGACGGCAGCGTGGACCAGACGCCGGCGCTGGTCCGCGACATCTCCGAATGCGGCTGCTACGCCGAGACGAAGGGGGCGGCGCCCACCGGCGGGCAGGTCACCGTGTCGCTTCCCGGTTACAAACTGTCCCTGCGCGGGTCAGTGGTGGCGCGGCACGACAACCGGCTGCACATCCGCTTCGACGAGCGCAAGATCGGCCGCGAGGAGGTTGACCGGATGAGCCGCGACGGGGTGGGCGAACTGGTCCGGCTGGCCAAGCAGGACCATCTCGCCTTCGTGGACAAGATCATGGAGGCGGTGGGCGGCCAGCGCACGCTTCTGCCGGCGGACCTGTCCACCCATCACTCCTGCCGCCTGGGTCGCTGGTACGACAGCGTAAACGATCCCCGGACGATGCGCCTGCCCACCTACAAGGGCATGGTCACGCCGCACCGGACCGTTCATGAGTCGGGCCGCGAGACGCTGCTCGCTCTCCAGGCTGGCAACCGCATGGAGGCCGAACGCCACGCCGCCGAGATGAAGCGGGCCTCGGCGGAGGTGGTCCGCCTGCTCGACGAGCTGGAGCGCGATTTCGCCCGGACCCTCGCCGAGGCCGCCGAGTAGCCGGTTCCTTTGGGATCGGCGGTTCGCCGGGCGTCAGCGCCCGGCGGTGTCCGGCGGCGCTTCCGGCGCGCTGTTCTCCGGCGGCGGCTCGTCCAGGGTGGACAGGCGTCCGGCCAGACCGTCCGGCTCCTTGGCGGCGGTGCCGGTCGCGGAATTGGCTGCCGTGTTCGGCTTGGCATCGTCGCCGGTGTTCAGGATGACCGGCAGCCCGTCGCGTCCGCCGATGATGATGGTCTTGGCGTTCGAGGAGGTGGCGAAGGCCCGCGTCGCCTCGATGCCGCGCAGGCGCAAATACTCCGGCGTGATGTTGCGGGCGACGATGTCCTGGAAGTCGCGCACGCCCTCCGCCTCGATCCGCTTGCGGTCGCGTTCCTTGGCCTCGCGGGCGATGCGGAAGTCGTATTCCTCCATGATCTGCTGCTGCTCGATCTTGCGGTCGATGGCTTGGCGGACCAGCGGCGGGAAGCTGACCCCGGCCACCAGCACGTCCTCGATCCGGATCATCACGGAGCTGTAATCGTCCGCCGTCGTGCCGGGGGGCAGCTTCAAGGATTGCAGATCGGTCGGCGGGGTGGGGAACTGCTGGCGGGCCTCCCGCAGCAGGAAGCCTTGGATGTCCGCCCGATTGATCGAGTAGAAGTTTTCCGGATTGTGCTTCGACACGAATTCGTAGACGAGGCTGGCGATCTCCGGATGCACCAGCTTTTCCGCGTAATCGTCTCCGGCCAGCTTGTGGACCAGACCGGCGGCAGGCGGGTTGACGCGGTAGCGCAGCGCCACGTTCACCGTCATTGACATGCCGTTGGCCGCCACCGCCTCGTAGGTGCGGGTGTCGGTGCGCAGGCGCACGTCGTACATCGTCACCCGGTCCCACGGGAAGATCAGGTGGGTGCCCTCGCTGTAGACCCGATCGGTGACCGTGCCGCCGAAGAAGCGCAGCCACAGCACGCCGACATGGCCGGAGGGCACCTCGACGAAGACGGCGGGCGCAATGGCGAGGAAACCCAGGATCAGGGTCAGCGTCAGCGCGTAGATCGACACGCTGCGTCGCTTCAGCCAAAGGCCGGCGCGCTGCGGCAACGGCGCGCGGACAAGGCCGTCCCCGGCGGACTGGTCCAGCGTGGTCATCGCGGTCTCGTCGTCAGCATCTTCTCACGTTCCCGTGTGCTGGGGCGGCCCACCGCCTGGATCACGAAGTTCACCGGCGGAGTCAGGAAAAGGGCCAGCAGGAAATGGCCGATGAAGCCGATCGTGGTGTTGCGGCCCATGACGGCGCACACCAGACAGGCGAGGAGATAGAGCATGACGAGGACAAGGGGCATGCGCGTCCGGCCTTGGAATGGGAGCAGGGCGGAGAAGTGACGGCGTCTGGAGGGGGCGGGGAAGCGTGGAGGCGTCCCCGCCCGTCCTCCCGGTTCGCTGTGGCGTCCGTGTCTGCGGTCAGGCCGCGACCGGGGCCGCCTCCGGCGTCGCACCCTTGCGGCGGCGGGCCTCCTCGAACTTCTCGCGGAAATAGGTCTTCACCTTTTCCGGCTGGAAGGTCAGGAAGGTGCCCCCCGATGCGAAGTGCTGCTGGAACACCTTGCCCAGCGCGTAGGTGAAGGCGCTGTTGAAGGCCGGCTGGGTGGCCAGCCGCGTCACCGTGCCGATCACCGGTACCGAGCGCAGAGCCATGTTGAACGCCATGGAGCCGAGCAGGCTGCCGCCCAGGGCGGTCGGGGCGACCGTGGCGAACAGCGTGCCGACCGCGGACCGGCCGATGTCGCCGCGGAAGTCGACGCCGTGCAGTTCCGACAGCTCCTTGAGCAGGCGGAGCTGGACGACGGCGAGCGCCGCGGTGTCCACGAAGTTCAGCGGGATGACGCCCGCCGCCGCGGACAGCAGCACATGCTTGCGGATGATCTCCGCCGCCTGCGCCTCGGTGGAGACCGGAGCGGCCGGAGTGGCTTCCGGAGCGGCTTCGGAGGTGCTGGCGGTTGTCTGTCTCTTATACACATCTGACGCTGCCGACGATTATACGCGAGTGTAGATC
>NZ_JAUQTX010000093.1:0-23510 GCF_059803775.1 Azospirillum sp. UFLA03-27
CCCGCGGCCGCCCCGCCGGTCCCGCTCGCCGCCGACGGCCTGCCCGACGCCGCCGCGCTCGGCGCCAAGGCGCGCGCCTACGCCGCCCGCGCGCGCGCCCCGGCCACGCTGCGCGCCTACCGCGCCGCTTGGGCCGCCTACACGCGCTGGTGCGGCTGGCTCGGCTTCGACCCGCTCGGCGGCGACCCGTATGTGGTCGGGATGTACCTGGCGCACTGCGCCGACCGCCTGAAGCTCGCCTCGATCCGCCTGCAGCTCGCCGCCCTCGCCGAGGCGCACCGCCGCGCCGGCCGACCGTTCGACCGCCGCCACCCCGACATCGCGCGCGTGCTCGACGGCATCGCCCGCACGCTGGGCAGCGCTCCGCGCCAGGTCGCCCCGGTGCACGGCGACGCGCTGCGCGCCATGCTCGCCGCGCCGCCGGCCGGCACCGTCGGCGTGCGCGACCGCGCCCTGCTGCTCGTCGGCTTCGGCGCCGCGCTGCGCCGCTCCGAGCTGGTCGGCCTCGACCTTGAGGATGTCCGAATCAGCGCCGAGGGCGTGCGGGTGCGGCTGCGCCGCTCGAAGACCGACCCGACCGGCGCGGGGGCGGTGGTGGCGATCCGCCGCGGCCGCTGCGCCGAGACCTGCGCCGCGGCGGCGCTGGAGGCGTGGCTGCGCCTGCGCGGCGGCGCGCCGGGGCCGCTGTTCCAGGCGGTGGTCAAGGGCGGCCGGGTGCGCCCGCAGCGGCTGTCGGCGATGGCCGTGGTGCGCGCGGTGAAGGGCGCCGCCGCCCGCGCCGGCCTCGACCCGGCCACGGTGTCGGGGCACTCGCTGCGCGCCGGCCTGGCGACCGCCGCCGCGCAGGCCGGCGCCCCGCTGCTCGCCATCATGGGGCAGACCCGGCACCGCTCGGTCCAGGTCGCCCGCGGCTACGTGCGCGACGCCGAACTGTGGCGCGACAACGTCACCGACCAGCTTTTGTAAGCGCCCCAGAGCCGAGCGCACTTCGCTCGCTCACCGGGGTTGATTCAGTTCAGGATTTAAGCGCGAAGAGATAACAAGCCCAGGGAAATCTATATCTCAAGCTTCATCAGCGTTGCCAATCCCACGCCCCGATTGTAAATTCCGGCAGAGGGGAGCCTGGCCATGAAAATAAAGCGCCTGGAAGTGCGCAACTTCCGCCTGCTGAAGGATGTCTCCATCCTTCTTGAGGACCGCACCACGCTGATTGTCGGCCGCAACAACAGCGGCAAGACCTCAATCACCGAACTGTTCCGCCGACTGCTGGCCGACAAGCCTCTCAGCTTCCGGTTGGAAGACTTTTCCCTCGGCTGTCACGACGAGTTCTGGACCGCACTGGAGCGGCACCGTCAACAGGAGCCAGTCGGGGAGATCCGCCAAGCGCTTCCGCCCATCATCGTAAAGCTCACCATCGCCTATGACCAGGCCTCACCCGACCTCGGCCCGCTCAGCGACTGCATCATTGACCTCGATCCCGCCTGCACAGAGGTCCAGATTGAGGTCGCCTACCATCCTATGGACGATTCGGTGCGGAGGCTCTTCGCAGGATTCGAGGCGGGTGGCGCCGCGCCAGAGCAGGGGAAGGTGCCCTTTTTCCGCGCACTCGCCGACCGCCTGCAGGATGCTTACGTCACCACGGCCGAGGCCGTGGATCCAAATGACGGGGCCAACCGCAAGCCCATCGAGTTGAAGATGCTCACGACCCTCGTTCAGGGTGGCTTCATCAACGCACAACGGGGGCTTGACGATGACACCTTTCGGGAACGCGACGTGCTGGGTAAGATTGTTGAGGTGCTGTTCCAATCGGCTCTCGCCGACAGCGCCGATCCCACGACGCGCACCACGGCTGAGGAACTAACGCTTGCTGTCGAGCAGGTTCAAAAGGATTTGCATGAGAAGTTCAACAAGCGTCTCACTACCCTTCTGCCGACGTTCGACCTGTTTGGTTATCCAGGCTTAAGTGATCCGGGGCTTATTACTGAAACAACCTTCGACGTCCAAAAGCTTCTCAGCAATCATACCAAAGTCCGTTACGCTGGTATGAACGGATTCACGCTGCCTGAAACCTACAATGGGTTAGGCACGCGCAATCTTATTTATATTCTTCTTCAGCTTGTGAGATTTTTCCGAGAATTCCAGGGGCGTCCCTCAGCCGCGGGAGTGCATCTTATCTTTATCGAGGAACCCGAAGCCCATTTGCACCCGCAAATGCAGGAGGTGTTCATCAATCGGATTGAGGACATCGTGGGTGTCTTCGCTGAGAAGCTCAACGCTGGCCAGCCCTGGTCTGTGCAGTTTGTAATCACTACCCACTCGCCGCACATGGCCAACGCCGCCCGGTTCGAGTGCATGCGATATTTCCTCTCCGCCCTCGACGAGAGCAATGGAGAGCCACGCCGAACGCGGATCAAGGATCTGCGCGAGGGAATGGGCGGGGCGGACGTGGCGGATCGGGAGTTTCTGCACCAATACCTCACCCTGACCCGCTGCGATCTCTTCTTCGCCGATAAGGCCATCCTGATCGAAGGTACGGCCGAGCGCCTCTTGCTGCCCAGGATGATCGAAAAGGTGGACGTCGAGAGTCCGACGCAGCCCCAGCTCAGAAGTCAATATCTGACCGTGATGGAGGTGGGAGGAGCCTATGCCCACCGCTTCTTCGATCTGCTCAACTTTTTGGAACTGCGCGCCCTTGTCATCACCGACTTGGACAGCGTTGCCAAGGGCAAGGATGGCAAGTACCAGACCTCGCTGGTGGCCGCGGGAGAACGCACCAGCAATGGCTGCATCAAGCAATGGTTCGGAAATGACATCTCCCCAGCCGATCTGATTGCCAAGCAGGACGAGGCCAAGATCAAAGGCCGACTGCGCATCGCTTACCAAGTGCCCGAGGAGGAGGATGGGCCTTGCGGGCGCAGCTTTGAAGACGCCTTCATTCTCGCACATCCCGGTCTGTTTCCGCTGGACGGGAGTGACCGCGCCAAACTGGCTTTTAGCCTTGCCGCTGATCAGAAGAAGTCGGCTTTCGCCCTGGAACACGCTCTTGACAAGACTGGGTGGAAGCCCCCTCGCTACATTGCCGAGGGCCTGTGCTGGCTCGCCCAGCCTGATCCGGTGCCTCCTGTCGAGGTGGCCCAACCTGATCCAATGCCACCTGCAACGATGGCTGCGGAGGCTGCCGAGGCAGCGCGGATGGAGGTGATGCGCCTTGCCTAACCAAGCGAAGGAATCGCCCGCCGACAAGGCGGGGCGGATCGCACTTGCCCGGTTGTTCGCATGCATCGACGAACGGCGCAGCTTTCGTCTGGAGGCTGGCGCCGGCGCTGGTAAGACCTACTCCCTGATCGAGACCCTGCAACGGCTGATCGATCGGGAAGGCCCCGCGCTCCTGCGCACACGCCAGCAGATCGCCTGCATCACCTACACCAACGTCGCCAAGGACGAGATCATCTCACGCACGCACCAGCATCGGGCTGTCCTGGCCGACACCGTGCACGCGTTCTGCTGGTCGATACTAAAGGACTTCCAGTCCCATCTGCGCACACTCGTTCCGCAACTGGCAGGTTGGCCCGAGCGCATCGAGGAGGCCGGCGGGCTTGGAAACCGCCCGATCCAGTACGAGTTGGGATTGGCACGAGTGGGCGACGAGGCGGTGACCCTCGGACACGACGACGTGCTGGCTCTAATGGTCCTCGCGATGGAGAACGAGAAGTTCAGGAGGATGGTGCCGGCGCGCTACCCAATCATTTTTATTGATGAGTATCAGGACACAGACGCTTCGTTCATCGAGGCGCTCAAGCGCTGGTACCTCGATACGGGTGAAGGTCCGCTCCTTGGCTTCTTTGGAGATCACTGGCAGAAAATCTACGGGGAGGGTTGCGGCAAGCTGGAGCATGCCGCGCTTGAGGTCATCGACAAGAACGCCAATTTCCGCTCCGTCGACGCCGTGGTGCGGTGCCTCAACGGCATGCGCCCCGAGCTTTTGCAGATGGTCAGCGATCCCGAGGCCGCGGGTGAAGCCAGGGTCTTCCACACCAACTTCTGGCCCGGACAGCGACGAACGGGTGTCGGAGGCGGGCACTGGAAGGGAGACGTCTCGCCGGAGGCTGCGAAAGCGTACCTCGAGCATCTGCGCACCCGCCTAACGCGCGAGGGCTGGAACTTCGATCCGAAGGTCACGAAGATTCTGATGCTCAGCCATAGCATTCTCGCCAAGGAGCAGGGCTATCCGAACATCCCGCCGATCTACAAAGGGCGCACGGATCCCTGGTTAAAGAAGAAAGATCCCCACATCAAGTTCTTCACCGATCACCTGGAACCCGCCTGCGCGGCCTACGCGGCTAAACGGTACGGGAAGATGTTCGAGGCGTTTGGGGCGGACATGCCGCGCATCAGGAATCATGCCGCGAAGGTGGGGTGGG
Organism: Azospirillum sp. UFLA03-27; assembly: GCF_059803775.1. NCBI lineage: Bacteria > Pseudomonadati > Pseudomonadota > Alphaproteobacteria > Rhodospirillales > Azospirillaceae > Azospirillum > Azospirillum sp. UFLA03-27. The sequence continues at coordinate 4,422 of NZ_JAUQTX010000093.1, forward strand.
CGCGAACGATGGATGCCCTGTTGGCGTTACGGCGTGAGGGCACGATAGGCCAAGTGGTTGACCACATCCGGGGTTGCGGCTTCATGCGCCTTCCAAAGGCGGTTGAAGAACGCGAAGCCAAGCTGGCGCAGGCCGGACCTGCCCCCGTGGACGGCGAGTCCAACTCAGTCTCACGGCTGCGCCAGTTGCGCAAGGTCGCATACGCTGAGATGATCGCGCTTGATCGCTTCATCGATGGCCATACGCCGTTCGCCACGAAGCACGGTGTCAAGGGTGCCCAGTTTGAAAACGTGCTGGTGGTCGTCGGGCGCGGCTGGAACGAATACAATTTTGGCGAGATGCTGGAGTGGGCTGGGGCAGGCGGCCCGCCCCCCGGTAAAGCTGAGCGTTTCGAGAGCAACCGCAATCTATTTTACGTCGCCTGCTCACGCCCGAAGGTCAGGTTGGCGCTCCTCTTCACACAGGAGCTCAGTGCCGGCGCCATGTCCACAATCCGTAATTGGTTCGGTGCCGACAGCGTCATAGCCCTGCCGGCTGAGCCTTGATGCATCCGCGCGGATTTATGTTGGCACCTCCCACAGCATCGGCACGCACCACATGCATCTGCCGTTTAAAATAAGAGGTGCTGGACACAGCCGCCCACATCAAGGAGTGGATCCTCAACCGTATCGGATGCCCGGTCAGAGCACGCTCTCGCTCGGCACATGCTGCGGTTCAAGCGCCAACGAGAGACGCGGCACCGGGACATGCATCGGGGCCGGCCGCATCGAGGCCTGCCACCGGTCCAGGAAGACTCCCAGGTGGGGCCGTGCTGCCCGCTCCCGCACGAGGCACTCCACGAGGCTGTCGACGCTGGCGTTGTGCCCGGCCAGGTTCGGTGCGCCCGATCGGCGACGGCCTCAGCGCCCACCGAGCGGCTCTGGCAACAAGAGCCTCACCCCCAGGGATCTTGCACCTTGTCCGTTGGCTTGGTCGCCACATGGTCCGGCAACCCCGCCTCTTTCTCCAAGTCCGCAACGACCTCGTCCAAAAGGGCTTTCAAGGCGCGCGCGTGCTGCAAGCCCTGTTTGTCCTTCGTGACAATCAGGCTGCCGTAGATCGACACTCGGTCGGTCTGGCTCTCGATGGTGAGTTCGTCGATCTGCAGCGACTCGGCCTCGCTCGCGAAGGGCTTGATCTGCGACGGCATGGTCACCTCTCGAGGGTCCGGAACAGCGTCGGTAAGACTATAGAGCGGCCACGGCCGGCCGTCACCGTTACCGGCGGGGCTTCGGCTGGGGCAGCGCCATCGCGGTGGCCGTCGCCGCGGCCGGAAGTCCTGGGAAAACAGCGATGCCGGTGAGCCGTTCCAGTTCGGCGATGGACACGACCGTGTAAGCCTTGGTGTCGATGTTCTCGACCACATAGGCGGCCGCAGCGCCTTTGGCCGGGTCGTACACCGCCTTGAACGCGTGCGTGGGCACGATGACGCGCCCGTTGATCCGCTCGAAGGTCGCGCCACGCTGGTAGATCGGCCCGGTCACCACGTACAACTCGCCGCTCTGCACAGCGTAGTCGCGCATTGCCGATTCGATCTGCTCCCAGATGATTTGGTTCATCCGGCGGTTCTGCGGAATCATGTTGGCGAGGCTGAAGCTCTCGCTCTGCGCCTGGGCGTCCGGCATGTCGCCGCTGGGGCTCATGTGGCCGCGGTCGAACCCGGAGCCCTTGTAGTCGTCCAGCTCGGCGCGATCGTCCGGCGGCAGGCTGGGGTCGGGGTGGAAGGTGTTCTTCCGCTTCACCCCGCGCGCCGCGGCGATCCGGTCGGCGGTCAGGTGCTCGGCCGACCAGAGGGGCGTGCGGCTCACCCCGGAGTGGAGAAGGGCATAAGCGCTGTAGCAGATGGGCCGGATCTTGGCGGCAAGGGCCTCGCGCACGAGGTCCGGGGCCTGTCCGGCCAAAAAATGCTGCGGGCACGCGGTTGGAACGGCTGAGGCGTCCCTGGGGACGCCGACGAACGTCAGGGCACCGAAGGCAAGAACGGCGACAACAGGTCGTCCAAGCATCAGGCGGTTCCTTCCAGGGGCGGCGGCGTAGCCGGAGTATTCCGCTCGACCTAAGGCAGTTGCAATGAAGCATTAAGGATCGCTCTTCAGGATACTGGGTGAATTGCTGACTGCCGGTGAGACTGATGCGGCGCTCGTTCCTCCTTCCTTTGATTGGGCTCGTGATGGCTATTGCGGCTTCGCCAGCGATGGCGCGCGGTCCAGCGCTGACCGACGACGCGGTGCGGGAGCGGATCATCCAGGAGTCGATCGCGTCCTACCCTGGGACCTGCCCATGCCCCTACAACACGATGCGGAACGGACACCGCTGCGGGGGGCGGAGCGCCTACAGCCGGCCCGGTGGTCGGTCGCCCCTCTGCTTTCCGCAGGACGTCACCGACGGCATGGTCAGCCGGTACCGGCAGACGCATTGACCGGCGGGACGTCGCGAGACCTGAGACGCCCAGCACAGTCCGCTCAGGACCGCAGAACATGAACGGCCGTCGCGCGGCGCCGGGAATGAGGAGCCCCAGTGCCGGCACGGCCGAGCACAGGGAGGCGTTGGATGTGGAAGGCGTTTGCCGTGGTCGTCGGTGGAGCGATTGCCCTTGTGACGTGTGCCGACACACCATTCAGAGTGTTACGCGACCGCAGCAGAAGCTGCCGACGACCAGTTCGGTTTACGTCGCGATCCCCCAGGGCGGGGAGTACGGCAAGAAGCATTGACAGCACGGTTCGCTCAAAACATTCTGCCCGCAAGTGAGCCGTTGGCTGGACGGCTGACGGAGATGGGCGTCCCGGAGAGCGAAGCATCGGTCGCCAGCAAACTCAGCCGGGGCGGCTTCTCTGCCGTGTTTTTCCTCGCCAGCATGAAGGCGATTGGGTGCGCGATGGTGCGGATGGAGGATCTGTGGCCGAGGGTGATGGCGGGAATATACATGGAAGCTCAGTGGGTTACGCTTGACGCTGAATAAGCGACGCATCTGCCACCCCATGGGTTGAACTTTCCAAGTTATGCAACTATGATGCGGTAAGAGATATTGTCGGTGTCCTGATTATGCAATTAGATCAAGCCTTTTCCGAATTCCGTACCCGGTATCCCGCCAAACCTCCTCGGTCGCACGTCATCAAAAATGACGGCGAGCTTGTACTCATGCCTCGAGAGGAAGGGCGTCTATCGTTCGTCGAAGGAATTCCGAACGATGTGGCGCTTAGCGATTACCCCCGAACGCTTCAAAATCGCGGCAACGTCTACCTGTGGGCTATAGCCAAGGACGATGTTCCGTACGCCTTGGAAAAGTGCGCATATGGTGCCACGCTGCAAACCGGTGTGATTAAGCACACCAATTTGACGGGCGGTGCTGATGCGCATTGCGGTGGTGAGATTTGGTTTGTAGACAGCAATTCGATTTTGATTGGTGGAAGCTCGGGAAGATACGGGCCAGACACAGAAAAACAATTGACCGATGCTGCCCTGGCATTTTCCGCCAGTGGGTATCGCGTAGCGTCACTTGGGTTTGATGATGATACGGGTTTCCCGAGCACCATTTTGGTTGGAGAGCCCCAATGGATGTGAGCGCCAACAAGGAACGGCTTGACGCGGTATTTGGATCTGACAGCTTGGGAGAAACGCCTGAGCAGCGAGCCGCCACATCTAAGCGTATGTTCGTTCGTAGTCAAATCCAGGTCGCGTTCAACAACCAGCGCGCCAAAGGCAGGGTTTTGACCGCATCCGAAGCTCTATCTGTATTTGGCTGGAGCATTCTCTCAAATCTCGCAGACTATCCGGCAGCCCCAATTCTTTCAGAGGAAGGGGAACCGGCAAGAACTTTGGCTAAGCGCCGCGAGTCTCTTGGATTGGATGTTCGCACGGTATCCCGTGCAACCAAAATCCCAGCGGAAGACATCGCAAAGGCAGAAACCGGCGAGCAACGGGCGCCGATCCGCATTCTTGAAAAAATAGCTCAATATTTGGCGCTTGATGAAGCGTCTCTTGGTGTGCGCACCGGAGCCGATGGAGACTTCGCTCTGGCAGCACGCCTGCGTGAGCTAACTCATAGCGAAAATGGATTTGACATTGTAGCTTTTACCCCAGGAATGGTTATTGAGCTTTCTGAGGCGGCTTGGGTCATACGAAAGCAACACACCATACAATCCACTATTGGTGGCGATAAGGCTGTAAGCCCGGAGAATTTCGGGTTCCACCCAAGCCATAACTTCTCTTATCCGACATGGCGCGTAGGACTGTCTCTTGCTCAGCAGGCAAGGAAACTTCTGGGTATCACAGCCGACGAGCCGATATTTGGGTTAAAAGATACTGTCGAGAAAAAGCTAGGAATCCCAGTTGTTCAGGTTGAAATGCCAGATCGATTTGCCGGGGCAACCGTGGCGAATGGTGATGTTCGTGGTATTGCGATAAATCTCCGTGGCGTGAACTCGAACGTTTGGGTTCGCCGCAATACACTGGCGCATGAACTCGGGCATCTTTTGTGGGATCCAAACGAACGGCTGAACAAGGTCGTTGTCGATGAACACGATAACGTCGCGTCAGATCCATACCGTCAGTCCAGTGGTCGAGACCCCGTTGAAATTCGCGCCAATGCCTTTGCTGTAGAGTTTCTGGCGCCTCAGAAAGCCGTCAGAGCGGTATTCGAAAAAGCTGATTCCGACGGTTCCGGTTTGGAGAACGTCATGCTGACGTACGGAATTAGCTACTCGGCGGCGCGTTGGCAGATCGCCAACTCTATGGGTATCCATCCTGATGGAATACAATTGTCGCGCTCTTTCCAAGCCCCGAGACCGACAGACGAGTGGCAGGCTGGAGAAAATTTCACCGCAGACTACTTCCCGCTACCAATACCAATTAGTCGGCGAGGCAGGTTTGCGCCATTAGTAATCCAAGCTGAAGAAATGGGCCTCATTAGTCAAGATACGGCAGCCTCATTTTTCCAATGCGAGACGGAAACATACTTGGGAAAGCGTGAAGCGATTAAGTCGCTTTATTGATGCTGAGGACGGGTGGCATCATGTCGCCACCCTCTAAACTGCAACCTTCCCATCCCCGGCGCGCTCTACCAGATCCGCCGCATGGCGGGTGCAGACGTTGTACACCAGCTTACCCACGAGGTGCGCGGTGCGGGCGCCACAAGTTTCCAGCCTGCGGCGCTGCATGGCCTGCACGGCGATGTCCCGACCGGTCATCGGCGCTGGTGCGATGCGCATGTCCAGCACCACGCGGGACATCGCGCCGGGCTTGAACCAGGCGTCGCGCTTGTGTAGGGCCTTGGGTGCGATGCTCTCGGGCTCCACCTCAAGGACGTGGAGCCGCAACACGGCGTCCATGTGAACCAAGTCCGCTCGGTGCTGAGCGATGCGCTTCTCAAGGTTCGCGCTGATGCCTGAAACCTCGGCGCGCTTGGTGCTTAGGCCGGAGATGACGTAGGTGGCGCGCATGGCTTCCTCTCTGGAAGGGAATGGACTGTAACTAAATCAATGGCTTGTCGGCTATCAAACCGTGGGTGTGTTTGCTGCCGAATACCAGAACTCAGTCCGCACACGTCAACCCCATCCGCCAGAAGGCCGCTTCCAGGCGGCAGGCCTGCCGGAACGTCGTCAGCAGCTGCGGGAACCGCGGCTCGGTCATGCCGCGTGCGGCCAAGCGGTCCAACGTGGCGCGCGCGCCGGCCGCCACCTCCTGGTAGGCGTCGCCCGAGTACTCGGCGATCCAGGAGCGATAGGGATTGCCGGCCGCGAGGCCCGACGGGCTGGCGGCGAGGCGCGTGCCGATCTCGGCGTAGCCCACGACGCAGGGAGCGAGCGCAACCTGCAGATCGAGCAGGTCGCCGCGCAGCCCCGTCTCGAGCACGTACCGCGTGTAGGCCAGCGTCGCCTTGGCTTCCGGCGCCCGTTCCAGCTCCGCGGCGGACAGGCCCCAGCCGGCACAGAGCCGAACGTGCAGGTCCATCTCCACGTCGAGAATGGCTTTCAGCCCACCGAAGGCGGCGTGCATGTCGTCGAGCGACTGGCCCTTGTAGACGGCCAGGGCGTAGGCCCGGGCGAAGTGGATGAGGAACAGGTAGTCCTGCACCAGGTAGTGGCGAAAGGAGGCCACCGGCAGCGTTCCCCGCCCCATCTGCTGGACGAACGGGTGGTCGACATAGGCCGCCCAATCGTCGGCGGCCTCCGTGGCCAAACGGTCGAACAGGTCCACGGCGCGGCTCGCGGTCATCGATCGGGTCCTCCGCGTTTTGGTGTGTGGGCTTGGCAACGCCGCCCGGGGCGCCGTGTGGAGCGGTCCGTCAGCGGAGGCCGGCCACCAAAAGCGAGGAGCGCCGACACCCAAGCCAATCCATAGCCCTTCAAACCATCTGGGGATTTTTCAACCGACCGTTCTGGGGAAACTTCAGGTTCTCCCGCACTTTGCGTGATGCTGGTGGCGCAGGACGTCAAAGGTGAGCACATGAGGAGAACATCGCAACAGCTTCAGTTCACTGTGACCAAGCGCCTCCTCCCCGTGATCCCCGATGGTCTCTGCGTCGAGCATGTTCTGCCGGAGCCGGACCGCATCACCATCTTCGTCCGCCCTCAGCACCGGTCAGTCCCGTGCCCGCGTTGCCACGCGCCCTCGTCCCGTGTGCACAGCCGCTACGAGCGCCGGTTGGCCGATCTGCCATGGCAAGGCCGGCCGGTGATCCTTCGCCTCCAGGCACGCCGGTTTCTATGCCGAGAGGCCGGTTGCCCGAAGCGCACCTTCGCCGAAGGCCTGCCTGGGATCGTGCAACCCTCCGCCCGCCGCTCCGAGCGCCTCGTCGACATTCAACGTCACATTGCGCTCGCCCTGGGCGGGGAAGCCGGCGGGCGGCTTGTCCAGCGCCTCGCCATGCCGATCTCTGCCGACACCCTCCTGCGACTCGCCACCACGGCCCCGCGCGTTGACGCCCCGGCGCCTCGGGTGCTGGGGGTGGACGAGTGGGCGTGGCGCAAGGGCCATCGCTACGGGACCATCCTAGTCGACCTCGAGCGCGGCGACGTGGTAGACCTACTGCCGGATCGGGACGCCTCCAGTTTCGCCGCATGGCTGCGCGCGCACCCTGGGGTGGAGGTGATTGTTCGCGACCGGGCCGACGTGTATGCCGACGGCGCCCGCCAGGGCGCAGCGAGTGCGGTTCATGTCGCCGACCGCTGGCATCTCCTGCGCAACCTCGGTGATGCTGTGTGCGCGGCGGTCGGCGCACACCACGCGGCCGTCCGACGCGCCGCAACTGTTTGCGCATCGGCAGGCGCCGCTCCGGTCGCCCTGACGCCCGCGAAGCCGTTGGCACAGGAGGTGAGGAAGGTGGCCACGCACGCTCCCCGTCTTGCCCGCTACGCGGAGGTCCGACGGCTGGCGGACGCCGGCGCCACGGTCAGCGCAATCGCCCGGAACTGCGCCCTGGATCGCAAGACGGTGCGCGCGTGGCTGCGCGACGGCGGCCCCGGCACCTGGGCTCGCCCGTCAGGTGGCGGGGGGATCCTCGCGCCGTACCTCGAGCACTTGGAGCACTGCTGGGCCGAAGGTCAGCGAAACGCCACCGCGCTGTGGCGTGAGATCGGCGGCCGTGGTTTCACCGGCGGCCGATCAACGGTGCGGGCGTGGGCCACGAACCGGCGCCGGACGTCTCCGGATACGCTGGATGCCGGACCCTCGAAAACGGACACATGGAAACCTCCGTCCATCCGGGGCGTAGCGCGCCTTCTGCAGGCCGACCGGAAGGATCTGGCGGCGGCCGACTGGGTGTTCGTTGACACGCTGCTGGCCGATATCCCCGCGCTCAGCGACGTGCATGATCTTGCGCACCGCTTCGCCGCGCTGGTGCGCAAGCAGGGGACGGGCACCCTCGATGATTGGATGGCGGCCGCCGCCGGGACATCGCTGGAGGGCTTCGCGTCAGGGCTTCGGAAGGACTCGGCGGCCGTTCGGGCGGCGCTGGAGATGCCCTGGTCGACCGGCCCGGTCGAGGGGCGGATCAACCGACTGAAGACCATCAAGCGCACCATGTACGGCCGAGCCGGTTTCGAACTCCTTCGTAGCCGCACCCTTCATGCAGCGTGAGCGTTGCCTTCACGCAAAGTGCGGGAGAACCAAACTTCATTCGGCCTTTACAGTCGAGGTTGTCGAACGTCCCGCGGCCGGCGTGCCCCCGCACCGAGATCACGGCATCGGAGCCTTCCGCGGCCCCGTCCTCGATCTCGGCGCGCGACCACACGAACACCGTCATCGCCATGCCGCGCCTCCGCTCCGCATTCGGCCACTCCCCCGCCTGCCAACGGTCAGACGATCCCTTGGGCACCGCAAGGAGGCAGCGCCTGGAAAGCGACGATACGGCACACGCCGAACGTTCTCAATACGTTCCCATCATCCCCGGATGGTGTTTGGCGGGCCGCCCCCCTCACGGCGGCCCGTCCGCGCCCCATATGACGTGGGCAGGATCGCACGCCAACGGCGGGCATCCGCGACGCTGGACAGGAGCCGGCCATGTCGGAGCATTGCAGTGTCAGCCGCCGCACCGTGATGGCGGGCGTGGCAACGTTGGGCACCACGGTCTGGCTCTCCGGACCGGTCCGCGCCGCGACCCTCGTCCCGACACCCGGCCAGACCGAAGGCCCGTTCTACCCGACCAGCTTCCCCGCGGACGTCGACTCCGACCTCGTTCAGGTCCACGGGGCGGCGGCCCAGGCCTTGGGCACGGTCGCCCACATCGGGGGCCGGATCCTCGACCGCACCGGGCGGCCGGTCTCCGGCGCGGTGGTCGAAATCTGGCAATGCGACGCACAAGGGATCTACCGGCACCCACGGGCACCCGGCCACGACCGGTTCGACGGCAACTTCCAGGGCTACGGCCGGACGGCGGTCGACGCGGACGGGACCTACCGGTTCCGGACGCTCAAGCCGGTGCCCTATCCCGGCCGCACGCCCCACATCCATTACGCGGTGATCGTGCCCGGCACCGGGCGGTTCGTGACGCAGATGTACGTCGCGGGAGAGCCGCTGAACGCCCGAGACGGCCTGCTGAACGCCATCCGCGACCCGCAGGTGCGCCGCAGCGTGATCGTCCCGTTGAGCGCGGCGGACGACGTCGAGGCGGGCGCGCTCCGGGGCACCTTCGACATCGTCCTCACCCTCTGATCCTCCGGGGTCCGGCCTGGGCCCTCCACACCGCCGACCGGTTCGATCCGCCGAGACGGCACCATCTCAGAGAACATGCTCGCTCGGCAGATGCGGCGGTTCCACGACCGGCGTGAGGCGCGGCACGGACACGTGCATCGCGGCCGGCCGGATCGAGGACTGCCACTTGTCAAGGAACTCGCCCAGGTGGGGGCGGGTGGCCCGCTCGCGGACCAGGCACTCCACGAGGCTGTCGACGCTGGCGTTGTGCCCGGCCGGGTCGGTGCGCCCGGTGAGCAGCGCCCAGCGGACGTAGGCGGCGTACAGGGTTAGGACATCGGACTCGCAGTAGGCCCGCACCTTCTCCAACTCGCCGCGCGCCATCATGCCGGCCACCTCGCTGCCGTGGCCGCCGATCTTGCCGGGCAGGCCGATCAGGTCGGCGATGTCCTGCAGTCCGATGCGCGGCGAGGCGCCGTAATCGGCGACCTGCTCCATAAGGTCGCAGTTGAAGTCGGGCTGGTAGCGCTGGGTGTAGCCGGTCCACTTGTCACCGGTCTGGAACCACGCCGGCACCGGGATGCCGTAGACCATGGCGCGCAGGCGCAGCACCGGCAGGTCGAAGCCGCGCCCGTTCCAGGTCACCACGCGCGGCAGCGTGCGGGCGAAGTGCTTCCAGAAGCCGCGGATCAGGCGCTCCTCGTCGTAGTCGAGGTCGCCGCCGGAGCGGCACTCGGTCACCCGGTAGCGCTCCACGCCGGACGAGCGGTCGATGGCCGCTTCGACGAAGCTGATCGCGACGATCTGGTGGCAGTGCGGCGGCGGGAACTTCTCCGCCGGCCAGTCCGCCGGGAGGATCTGGCGGTCCGGCATCGTCTCGATGTCGAGGCAGAGCAGCGTGTCGTGGTGCATGGGGCCTCCGGGTGCAGCGGCGCCATGCTCCCCAAACGATCGAGGAAGCACAACGGACAAATGGGGCTGGACCGGACGGCAGCGGCGCTCCAAGCGCTTATCCGCACGTCTGCGATCCGCGTCCTGCTCCAGGCAAACGTTCGACCGCGGCACGTGTGCGGCGGCGCGCGGTGTTATCGGGGCGATGCCGCCAGCACCACGCCGTTGATCCCCCGGCAATAGGTTGGCTCCAACGTGACCACCGTGCCGGCCGAGGTCCGACAATTTCCGCCGGTCTGAGCCGGTACCACCGCGGTCGAGGCAGCCGCAATCGGAGGAGGGGGTGGTGAGAGACGCATCGCCGAAGCTGGAAACCACGCAAGCGCACAGGTCCGCGCCGACGCGCGCCGGACACGGTCGGGCTGCAGAACGGCCGAGGTGCCGTCCGGGAAGGTTACATCAACCACGGGCGCAGCCTTCCCTCCCTTGAGCGACGCGAGCAGGATCGAATGTGGCAAGTCCTCCCACGACCGGGTGTCCACCTCCGCGTTCATGCTTTGCGCCGCGGCCTGGACGATCAGACCCGCCAGCATCACGATCGCGCCGGCTGCAACGGCGTTGCGGTCATTGCCGTATGCCCCCGCCGTCATCACGCTGGCGCCGGCCATCGTCGCCCCGGCTCCCGCCGCGCCGGTCGTCATCTTGGTGTCGGCCTTCACCGCCAGCACCTTGTCCATTTCGCGGCCACCCCGGGTCGTCGCCTGGAAGAAGAGATCTTCGGCGACGGACATCGGCGTGGCCGCGGCGTTCGCCTTGGCCAACACGTCGGCCTGTAAGGCCGCCCGCTCCCGGTAGGCAAGTTTCTCACGGTACTGCCCGTAGGCTTCCTTGGCCGGCCCGAGCCCGGTTTCGGCCACCATCAGGAGATCGTCGCCGGGGTCCGGCGCCTTCAGCGCCGGACGCAGCGAGGCCGCCTCCCGGAACGCTTCGTCGGCCTGCCCGGCCTGCCCCAGGCACCGGCTCGACCAGCCATCGAGCCAAGCCGCCACGGCAAAGTCCTGGCGGAACCGCTCCGTTTCAGCGAAACCGTCCTGGAGCATGGCGCCCCGAAAGCTCGCCCGCGCGTTCTCGTAATCGCCGGCCATGAGATAGACGAGACCGCGGTAGTAATAGGCCATCGCCCGTTCGTGCGGTTCGCCCTTGAAATCCTTCACCGATTCGGCGTGCCACACCGAGCGGGCCTTTTCCGCCTGCGGGTTGTCGGCGTAGACCTCCTCGATGCCCGCCAAGGCCTTGTCGAACGCCTCGGCCGCCAGATCATCCCGCCCGAGATCGAGCGCCGCCTTACCGACGCGCATCCAGTTCAGGACGGCGTTGCGCTTTCCCTCGACCACGACCGCACGGTAGTAGGGCTCAAGGAGTGCCGGGCGACCGTCAGACAGCGCGCGAACCGCGGGAGCGGCCTGGACGGCCGCTTCCAGCGTCCGATCGGCTTGCCCCGTGGTCTGGCACGCCGTGAGAATCACCAACGCACTGGCGGTCAGCGTGCGGCGAAGCCGCGCCGTCATGACGTCGGCGCACCGGTCGCCCGCGCCGGGACCACCATCGTAGACCGTTGCGCGTCGATCAACGCCTGCAGGAAGAACTCGTCGGTCACCAACTTGCGGACCGCCTCGGCCAACGCCTTTTCGGAGGCCTCCTTCACGGGTTCGCCTTCCATGAGCATCACGCCCTCGACGCGGCCTTCGCTGGCGATTCCTTTGCCGTAGACCATCCGGCCATCGGCGCCACGCACCTGAACGTTCAACTGCACCTCGGCGACGTTGTCCGCGGACCAGAAGCCCGTCTTGTAGTCGGCGTAGAAGCGGTTCACGTCGACCAGCACGAACACCGGTCCATCGCCTTGTCGGAAACCACGGTCGAGCAACTCCCGCTCGATTGATGCGCGCACCAGCGACGGGATGTCCTGCTTGGCGCGGATGGCTGCCATCTCCATGCCATAGCCATTCTTCTTCACGCTGATCTTGTCGCGGTTCGACGGTCGGGTGTCGTTGGTCGTCACCTTCACGACGACGCTGTCGGCGCCGGGTACCGGCGCCGACACCACGGCCGGCTTGTACTGGAGGTCGACCTGCGCCTCGACGAGCGCGCAACCGGACACCAGGAAAGCGCAGAGCAGCGCAAGAGACGCACACTTGGAAATTTTTGACGGCTTCATACTGAATCCACATAAGTTGAATACCGCCATGTTTCGACAATGAAACACGGTGGAAATGTTTGCATTTGCGCAATTTTGTCTGGATCGTCGGCACGCCGCAACATAAAATGCTAAAAAAATGCGTGAGAGGCAATCCTCAATGGCGTCATCTTTGGGCACTCGCGCGGCTCGCGCATGGCTACCGGGAGCGCTCTTCCTTGTTGCGGCCGGCGTTTCGGGCTGTGCATCGACCGCAAACACGGCTGGGGTTGCCCCGGCGGCGCTGGATCCGTCGCGGCGGGGGCCGGTCGGCGGTGTTGGCATCGAGGGCGACGACGTGATCGCGATGACCGACCGCATGATGCGGGATATGCTGCAGTCCCCCGTGCTGGCCAACACGGCGCGGCCGCCGCAGGTCATCGTCGATGGAGAGTATTTCCACAACGAGTCGGCGCAGCGCCTGAACAAGAACGTGATCGCCGATCGCCTGCGCGTCGCCCTGAACAACGCGGCGGCTGGCCGCATGGTCTTCGTCGCCCGGCACAACGCCGACATGGTCGAGCAGGAACGCCGCCTGAAGCGCGCCGGCAAGGTCGATGTGGGCACCACCGGCCTCACCAAAGCGGCCGCCGGCGGCGATTACCGCCTGAGCGGGCGGATCAACTCGATCGACGCCGTGAACGTCCGTTCCGGCGTCGCCCAGCGCTACAACCAGGTCGTCTTCGAAATGGTGGACCTGGAACGCGGCACCATCGTGTGGAGTGGCATGTATGAATTTTCCCGGGCGGCGGCCGATGACGTGGTCTATCGCTAGGACAGCCGCCCTCGCGGCGGGCCTTGCCACGGTCCTGACCTCCGGCTGCACTCCCGCCCCGGTGGTTCAATGCGATTTCACGCCCCTGGTGCTTGGCACCGCGCCATCCCCCTCCGGGGCGCGGCTCGAACCAATGGTGGCGGGAACCCTGCAGGCGATTCCGCTCAACGCGGTGTCCATCACCGATGGGGGCCTGCGCGGCCGGGTCATCGTCCAGAGCGTCACCGCCTCGCGGACGTCCAGCGGCGACGTCGCGGTCGGAGCGCGCCTCTTCAACTGTGGCGAGGCGCCGTTGCTCGCCGAAGGCCGCACCACCTTTTTCGATAACGCCCAACGGTCGACGGAGGCGCCATCGGCGTGGCAGCGCCTCGTCATTGAGGGACGATCGTTCGCCGATTACCGTGAAGTGTCGGTGTCGCGCGAGCGGGCCGACGCCTATCTGATCGAACTGCGGGGCGGCTCATGATCGGACGCGCCCTTGTCACCGCCGCCGTTCTGGCGGGTGCGGTTCCGGCCATCGCCCAGGAGGGAGCGTGGTATCGCCCGGGGAGCCCCGAGGTGCTGGTTCCCAGCCCGTCGGGATTCAATTCGGTCGGTGCCGCCTTCGCGAGCGCGTACCGGGGGCAGGGCCGCCCCCGTGTCACGGTGTCGTGGATGAGGTCGCCGTCCGACCGGGGTGTCTACGAGCGCCGCACGGTGGACCGCATCGAAGACACCGTCGTCGTGGGCCGCGCTGCAATCAGCGGCATTGAGGGGGCACCGGTGGTCGACGTGGTGTCCGCCCACCGGGTGCTGCACCGCGAGGAAACCACCGGCGTCTACGCCGAGCCGTCGCAGAATCCGCTGACGCCGGCCGCCTCACGCGCCGCCGAGGCGGCGTTCCTCCAGGCCCTCATCCGGGCGGGAACGCGGATTGTCGACCGCGCCGCGGTCAACCGACGGTCAACCGACGTCACCGCGGCGGCACACGCGGCCGACGCCGCGGCTCGTACGACGTCGGCGGATCTCCTGGTTGAGGTCATGGCGACCCCCGACGGCACCGCGGCCGGGCGCCTGTCCTACCGCGTCGACGTCCGGACGATGCCTGGCGACACGCTGCTTGTCTCTTTCGTCACAGCCGCCGATCCGCGTCCTGGTACCGATGCGGCCTTCACGACGGCACCGGGACGAGGCTATGTCGAGGTGCCGGGCCCGGCGCTCGGCCAGGAGCTCGCATGGCAGACCATGGAGCGAATCACCGAGGCGTGGCGGCGTTGACGACGGAAAGGCCGATGATCGTCTGGAGCGCGATCACCCGATGGCGACACCTTGGCGCCACGCACCGACGGTGGCCCGCTCGCTCCGCCTGGATCTCCCTGATGGTGGACCATCCGGCAATCGCCGCAATCAACGATCCGGTAAAGGCTGACGACCGTCGGGCCGTGGAACTGATCGCCCAGCACGAGTCGGCCGCCGAGGACGTGCACGGCGCGGTTCTCGACCTGCTGCCTTCCGGAGCCGTTCTCGACGTCGGCGCCGGATCCAGCCGTGACGCGGCTTGGCTTGCCCGACTTGACCATCAGGTCGTTGCGGTGAAAGCCTCCGCAGGAATGCGCGCCTGAGCGTAGCGGCGGCACGGAAGCCCACGCATCCGCGAGACCGACGACTGGCTGCCGGGACTGGAGCGGGTTCAGCGGCTCGGCCTGGCCTTCGACGCCATCCTGCTCAGCGCCGTGTGGATGCACGTTGCGCGGCTCGACCGGTGCAGCGCCTTCCGCAAGCGGATCACGCTGCTGCGCTCAGGCGACCGCCTGCTGCTACGCTGCGGCACGGCCCGCCCCGGACCGCGCTATGCACCCGGTGTCGATGTCCGAGGTCAAACAGCTCGCCGTCAAGCACGGTGCCATAAGGCGTGCCGACACAGAAGTGTTCCATTACAAAGGTGACAACAATCGTGCTGCCTTATGCGAACGCCCTTTCCGCGATGCCCGGAGCGGCCAAGGCGGTAGCATGGGCTGTGGTTTCGGCGGGTGCATTCGCCTTTGGACAGGCCTCTGTGAAGCTGTTGAGCGAACGATTGCCTCCCGCGGAGTTGGCGTTCCTTCGGGCGAGCGTCGGAGTCCTGATCGCCATCGGCGCCTGGAGGCTGCTCGCCGAACTGCGCAAGGCGCGTCATCCGTTCTGGTTTGCGGCACGCTGCATACTGGGGGTCATCGCGATCTACGCGTTCATGGACGCCATCGCGCGCATTCCCCTGGCCCTCGCCAGTTTGGTCCTGTTCAGCCGTCTGCTCATCGTGCCGGCCCTGGCGTGGCTGCTGCTGAACGAACGCGTCGAGCCGAGCGTGTGGGGTGCGGTGCTGGCGGGGCTGGTGGGGATCGCCGTGGCCTTGACGCCGACGCTGGGCGAGTGGCACGCCACCGGTGCCATTTCCGCCTTCATCGCCGCCGTTGCCTCCGCCGGTTCGCAAGTCGCAGTCCGGCGTCTGGCGCAGGCGAACAGCGCCGGCGTTATCGTGATCGTCAACTCGGCGGCGGCGGGATTGCTGCTCGCCTTTCCCGCAGCGGCGGTGTGGGTCACACCGCCGCTCGGCGATTTGCCAGTGCTGGCAGCCGTGGCCGGTTTCGCCCTGACGGCACAGTACGCGGCCGCACGGGCCTTTGCCGGCTCCCGTGCCGCGTTTGTCGCCTCGATGGATTTTCTAACGGTGCCGATGACCGCAGCCATCGGGTTTCTGGTGTTCAGCGAAGCGGTCACGCCGCATCTGGTGATCGGCTCAGCGGTTATCCTCACGAGCACACTTTACATCGCATGGCGCAGCACTCATCACACCCTTGAGCTGCCAGAGACGCAGAAATCCGCGTAACCTCTTTCATCAACAATGATTATGACCTGTTGAATTCTTTTCAGTGGCGGTCAGTCATTGGCCTTGACGTTCCTTTTTCTAAGAAATGACATTCAGGAGCACACGCGATGGTGTGCGTTTGAATGTGACAGAAGGGACAGTCATGAGCCATGCGGAGCCACGCTCGGTCATCCTGGGCCGACACCGGACAACCGTCCGTCTGGAGCCGGCGATCTGGGATGCTTTGAGCGAAATCGCTACGCGCGAAGGGCGCACCGTGAACCAGCTTTGCACCGAGTTGCAGGAACGCTGGCAAGGCCACAAGGCCCAAAACTTCACGGCGGCCCTGCGCCGGTTTGTGATGGCGTACTTCCGGAAGGCCGCCGCGCATGCCGAACCGGAACCGGGCGCCGGGCGGGCTGCCGTTCGTCACGCCCTGGACGCTGTCGGCGCACCCGACCCATCCAAACAGGCAACCGGCTTGAAGCGGCGCAAGGGGCATGCACCGAAACGGCTGACGTTGCCCAAAACGGCAGCCGGAACGGGCAATGCATCGGCCATTGATTCGGCATGAGTGGCGCAAAACTTCAAAAAGACATTTTTTGGATATTAAATCGCACACTATACTCGCATTATAGACGGCTTTTCGTCATAGTTACGATTAACGAAGCCGGCAAGGCTTAGAAACAAATCCTTTGGTTGCAGAGTGGCGCGCCACCGATGAGAGGATGATGTCCACGCGTATGACCGCCGGCACTGCGTCCATTCCAGACGCCTTGATGCACATCGTGTCCACCTCGGACCAGATGGGAGCGATCGCCTACGTGTTCCACAACGACCGCGTCGTTCACGCCAATCGGCCGGGACGGCTGCTCTACCCCTCTCTCGACTGGTCCGGCTCCGTGTGGTTCGACGATTGCTTCCGCGCCGCTCTGTGCGATCGTCGGATATTGGACGCGGATGTTCTCAAGGACCCAGACGGGCATTTGGCGGCGGCGAAAGTGATGCGCGCCCGCAGCCGGGCATTTCGGTTTCGCCGCCGCTACGGGACCATCGACTACGACCGCCACCACATCGGCCTGGACGCCTCCTGGAACGCGCAGATCTGGTTTCCGGTGCGGCACGAGTCCGTGGGGGACTTTGCGCTCACCCCGGACACCAAGCCTTGGGAACTGCGTCGGTACGCAGAGCGCGAACGGGCGCTGTCCCGCGTGGCTCAGGCGCTGGACGGCCTGGGGGTGGCGTTGGCGGTGCTCCGTGCCGACGGCGCTCTGCTCGACGCCACCCGCTCCATGGAGCAGGTTTTGGCGGCGCGGGCCGGTCTGGAGATCGACGACAAGGGACTCATTGCGGCACCGCCAACCACCACCGCGCGCTTGCGGCGGGCGATCGCCCGCGTGGCCGCGCGGGAAGCGCCGGGCACGGTGGTGCCGTTGCGCCTGGCAGGCGTCGCCGAACCAGTGCATGCCGGCGTCCTGCCCGCCGGGCCACACGACCCAACCGTGCTGCTCACGCTGGAATGCGGCGGCGCGGGCAACGCCGAGGCGGCGCTTGCGGATGCCTACGGATTGACCGCCCAGGAAGCGGCCGTTGCCGCGCGCGTGGCCGCCGGCCTCACGGCCGAGGAGGTGGCGCTCGACATGGGGCGCGCCCTGCCGACGGTGCGCACGCAGCTGAGCGCGGCACGGCAGAAAATCGCCGCGGAGCGGCAGCACCGGCTCGCGCATGTCCTGACGCGCGCCGCGGCGATGGTCGGGGGATTGGCCCCCAAAGCACAAGGAACCGTGAACCATGGAAGAGCGCATCGCGTTCATCGAACAGTACGACCTCAGCTTCCTCACCGCCCGCTTGGTGAAACGTGGGATGCCGATTGACGCGGCCACCGCGTCGGTGGCCGACTTCCGCGCCCTCGTGACAGCGCTGGTGCGGCACCCCGACACGCCCTTCGCGGCGTGGGGACGCGTGGAGGACGCCCTACACGAGTTCATCCTCGACACCGCGCGTTACCGGGCGTTCTGCTCGGCCGCCGTGGGCCGCTTCATCGATCATGATCCCAGCGCCTTCGGCACGGACGCGTTCCGCGCGGCCTGGGCGAACAGTGTGCGCATCCTGGCCGAGGAGTTCGGCATCGCGCTGAACCCCGATTCCGATTCCGGGGAGGGTGACGCCAGCGGCGCGGCCATGTGCATGGTCACCATGTCGGCGGCCATGTGCATGGTCACGCTCGCCGCGGCCTGATCACACGTCCGGCCGCCGGTTTCCGGCGGCCGGGTCCCCCGCCCGAACCGGGCCGTTCCCGCCGTGCCCATTTCCGATAACCGACAGAAACTTCCGGTGCCTCGCTCCCTCCCCCTGGTGGCCTGTGCTCTCATCCTGTCCCTGGTTGCCACACAGGCCTCCGGCGGCGTGATCGAGTGTTACCCGTGGCAAGTCCGTCCGACTGGGGTCAGCGATGGCCCGAAGTTGGAAGCATATCGCCCCGGAAACGGTTGGGTGACCGTCCGGCCGCGAGGGGTCGACGGACCGCGCCCTGATGGCTCCTGCTCCACCGAGCGTTTTCTCGCCGTCCTCGCCAAGACGAAAACAGTGTTGGCCATGGCCGAGGCGCGTCTGGTGGCGTTTTGCGCACCGCAGGACCTCGCCGACGGCGAGGTCGAGGCGACGGTGCTCATCGACGGCGTCGACCTGCAGCGCATTCTGTCCGAAACGCAGTTGGCGCAGCCGTTGGATGGGTCGGCAAAAGTCAATTGGTGCGAGCGCTGAGCCTGATGAACGCCCGAGCGGTAGCCGTCCCGGCCTCCCTTGATGCCGCCATCCGGAACGGCGCACACCAGGTGATCCTGAGTTGATGTGGTGGACGACCCTTCCACCTTTTTGAATCGGTGGCGTGATCGGGCGAAGCCCTCCATGCAGAGGGCGAGTCGTCGGGACATCTGGGGAACCCGCGGCCCACATCGGGGCGGCCGTCCTTCCCTAGCGCGCCGGCATGGCGCGGGATCGCCTCACGCGTGAGGGTCGGCCCGAGAGGACATGACTGCCGGGGCCGCGCCTGGCCAGGCCTCGACCGCCGGAGCCGGCGCGGCCTTGTGCAGCCCTGCCTTGACAGCTCCCTCTCCGACTAGAGCATTTTCCAGTTACTCCGGTTCATAGCCGGCGGCGGTGAAGTAGTTGGCGCATTCGTTGGGAGGGAACTCA
>NZ_JAUQTX010000094.1:0-22661 GCF_059803775.1 Azospirillum sp. UFLA03-27
ACCCCGAAGCCGGCATGGCCGGCATGGAACTGCTGAAGGCGCAGGGCGTCCGCGTCGTCTTCCCGCAGGGGCAGAGCTGCTGCGGCCAACCCGCCTACAACTCCGGCTACCGGGAGGAGGCACTGAAGGTCGCCCGCGCGCAGTTGGACTATTTCCCCGGCGACTGGCCCATCGTCGTGCCGTCGGGATCCTGCGCCGGCATGATGAGCAAGCATTGGCCCGACCTGTTCAAGGGCGAGCCGGACGAGGCCCGCGCCCGTCAGGTGGCGTCGCGCGTGTGGGAGCTGACCCAGTTCCTCGTCCAGGTCCTGAAGGTGAAGTTCGAGGACCAGGGGCCGCCGGTGAAGATCACGTGGCACGCCTCCTGCCACGCCCAGCGCGAAATGGGCGTGACCGACGAGCCGAAGGCCCTGCTGCGCCAGCTCGCCAACGTCGAGCTGGTCGAGCTGCAGCGGGAGAAGGAATGCTGCGGCTTCGGCGGCACCTTCGCGGTGCGCCATCCGGAGATTTCCGCCGCCATGGTCGGCGACAAGGTGGCGGACATAGAGAACACCGGGGCCAAGGCCGTGGTGTCCGGCGACTGCGGCTGCCTGATGAACATCTCCGGCGCGCTGGAAGGCGGCAAGAAGCCAGTCCGCGGCGTCCACATCGCCCAGTTCCTGAAGGAGCGCACCCATGGGTGAGACGAGCATCAATTTCGCGAAGGCCTCCAGCGCCGCGCTCCAGGACCAGCAGCTCCGCGGCAACTTCCGCCGCGCCATGGACGGGCTGATGTCCAAGCGCGCCGTGCAGTTCGCCGACACCGCGGAATGGAACGGGGTGCGGACGCTCGGCGCCTCGGTCCGCCTGCGCGCCCTGTCCAAGCTGCCGGAACTGCTGGAAAAGCTGGAAGCCAACTGCACCCGCAACGGCATCCAGGTCCATTGGGCGTCCACCACCGACGAGGCCAACGCCATCGTCCTCTCCATCATGCAGCGCGTGAACGCGAAGCTGGTGGTCAAGGGCAAGTCGATGGTGTCGGAGGAGATGCACCTCAACGCCTTCCTGGAAAAGCACGGCATCGAGAGCCTGGAAAGCGACCTCGGCGAATACATCGTCCAGCTTGATGAAGCGATGCCCTCGCACATCATCATGCCGGCGATCCACAT
Organism: Azospirillum sp. UFLA03-27; assembly: GCF_059803775.1. Taxonomy (NCBI): domain Bacteria; kingdom Pseudomonadati; phylum Pseudomonadota; class Alphaproteobacteria; order Rhodospirillales; family Azospirillaceae; genus Azospirillum; species Azospirillum sp. UFLA03-27. Next base: position 1,149 of record NZ_JAUQTX010000094.1, read on the forward strand.
GAACACCAAGCAGATCGCCCATCTGTTCAAGCAGAAGATCAAGGAAGCGGAATACACCGAGGACGTGGCCCAGCTCACCGACCTCGCCCGCCGCGTCCTGCGCAAGAAGTTCGCGACCGCCGACGTCGGCATCTCCGGCGTCAACATGGCGGTGGCGGAGACCGGCACGCTCTGTCTGGTGGAGAACGAGGGCAACGGGCGCATGAGCACCACGGTGCCGCCCGTCCACATCGCCGTCATGGGCCTGGAAAAGGTCGTCGAGAAGCTGGAGGACGTGCCGCCGGTCATCAGCCTGCTGACCCGCTCCGCCACCGCCCAGCCGATCACCACCTACGTCAACATGATCTCCAGCCCCCGCAAGGAGGGCGAGAAGGACGGCCCGAACGAGATCCATCTGGTGATCCTCGACAACGGGCGGTCGGGCATCTACGCCGACGAGGAGCTGCGCAACACGCTGCGCTGCATCCGCTGCGGCGCCTGCATGAACCATTGCCCGGTCTACACCAAGGTCGGCGGCCACGCCTATCAGGCGCCCTACCCCGGCCCGATCGGCTCGATCCTGATGCCGCAGGTCGAAGGGCTGGAGAAGCGGGGCGAGCTGCCGCACGCCTGCACCATGTGCAATGCCTGCGTCGAGATCTGTCCGGTCAAGATCCCCATCGTCGAGATCATGGGCCGCCTGCGGTCGGAGGCCGTGCATCCCGGCGACGCCGTGAAGGGCGCCGGGTCGCACGCCAGCAAGGCGGAGGCGATGGTGTGGAAGGGCTGGTCGATGACCTACGCCTCGCCACTCGCCTACCAGTTCGCGACGGCGCTGCTGGCCAAGCTGGGCAACGCCGCCCCCGCCAGCCTGCCGCTGCTGAAGGAGTGGACGAACGTGCGGTCCAAGCCGCGCTTCGCCAACCGCACGCTCCATGCCCTCGCCCGCGAGAAGGGGATTCCCGATGTCTGAGTCCAGAAACGCGATCCTGAGCAAGCTGCGCGCCGGGCGCGACGTCCACCCGCTGACCCCGCCGGAGTCCGACTTCGCCGTCCTGCGCAACAAGCGCTGGGAAGGGGCGGAGCGGCTGGAGCGCATCAAGCGCATGATGGAGGCCGTCCACACGGAGTTCCTGGAGACGACCGAGGCCGACTGGCCCGCCGACGTCCAGGCCTTCCTCAAGGCGCAGGGCACCCGCAACCTGCTGTTCGGTCCGGCGACCGAGGCCGGGGCGCGCCTGTCGGCCGAATGGACGGCGTCCGGGATGGCGGGCGGTCTGGAGCTGATCCCCTACGCCGACCGGGTCGAGACTTTCAAGGAGCGGCTGTTCGACGGCATCGACGCCGGCATCACCACGACGCTGGGGGCCATCGCCGACACCGGCAGCCTGATCGTCTGGCCGACGCCGGAGGAGCCGCGGCTGATGTCGCTGGTGCCGCACATGCACTTGGCGCTGCTGCGCGCCGACGCGCTGTACGACACCTTCTGGCAGGCGATGACCGAGAACCGCTGGGCCGACGGAATGCCGACCAACGCCTTGCTGATCTCCGGCCCGTCGAAGACGGCGGACATCGAGCAGACGCTGGCCTACGGCGTCCACGGGCCGAAGCGGCTGGTGGTGGTTATCATCCGGTAAGGGTGCGGAGAGCGCGTTCGACGTTCATAACCCTCTCCCTTCTGGGGAGAGGGAATTTAATGCCCTGCACGGGTGGCGGTGTGCCGCCGGGACGGGTATGGTGCGGGGTCTTGTTCGCCTCATGTTTTTTCGGGACCCCACCGCCTTGGACCAGACCGCAGTTCCCACCCCCCAATCCGCCACCATCGCCGAGCGGGTCGCAAAGACCGGCATCGACGAGGCGATGATCGAAGCCCTCGTCCGCACCTTCTACGGCAAGATCCGCGACGACGCCCTGCTCGGCCCGGTCTTCGGCGCGGCGATCACCGACTGGGAGCCGCATCTCCTGAAGATGATCGACTTCTGGTCCTCGGTCGCCCTGCTGACCCACCGCTACGACGGGCGCCCCCTGCCCGCCCATGTCCGCTTCGACATCGGGCCGGCGCATTTCGAGCGCTGGCTGGAGCTGTTCCGCGAGACGACGGCCGAGGTCTGCACGCCCGAGGCCGCCGCCTTCTTCGAGGACCGCGCGGCCAACATCGGGCGGAGCATCCAGATGGGGGTGGATTTCTTTCGCAAGCAGGCCGCTGCCGACGCCGCCGCAGGCCGCTGATCAGGCCCCGCGCACCGGCTTGCCCTTCACGCCCCAGCTGTCCGTGAAGTCGCGCACGCCGGGGATGGTCATCATGTGGGCGTCCTTGACGTAGACGAACTGTTTGGGACCAAGCTCGTACTCCATCATGGTGATGCCCTTGGCCCGGCAGCGCTTCTGCTCCTCGGCCCCGATGCGGCGGTCGGAGACCACCATGTCGGGATGCTCCAGCCCCACCCCGGCGCAGAAGCTGCGAAATCCGCTGTTGGTGCCCTCGGCGACGAGGCGCGGCTGGGTGTCGGGCGTGCTGTTGAATCGGCTGGCCGCGGTGCCAACCGCCCCCCGCATGGACGGGCTGCCGACGATCCAGATCCCGCGCTCCTCGGGCGGCGGCTTCGGCACGGTCGGGGGCGGCAGGGTGGCCGTCTGCTGCGGCGACGGGAAGCCGGGAAACTGGCACCCGGCGAGCGCCGCCGCGACGGCGACCATGGCAAGGCCTTTCGACAGGGATGACACTCTGTTGTCTCCTCCATAACCTTCGCACGGCGCGGCGCCGTCGGCGCCGCTGGTGATAGCAACGCTCAAGCCGGCCCGATGGCTCCAAGATGGCGTGCGAGCACGGCTTCGAGAAGGCGCGGCGTCACCGGCTTGTGCATCAGGCCGAGGCCGTGCCGGGCGGCGTCGCGCTGCGGTTCCGGCCCGATCTCCCCGGTGACGATGAGGCCCGGCACGTCGGCGCCGAACAGGTCGCGGATGCGCAGAATAGCCTCAGTGCCGACGCGGCCCTGGCGCAACCGGTAATCGGCCAGCACGATGTCGGGCCGCCGCCCGCCGCGCAGGCGCTCCAGCGCTTCGCCTGTGCTCCCGGCGGTCAGCACCTCGAACCCCCATTCGCCGAGCATCACCGCCAGCCCCATCAGAACGATGGCGTCGTCCTCCACGACCACGGCCAGCCGCCCGTCCCCGGTCGCCGTCATGGCGTCGGTCCGCGCCATCCGGGTGGCGGGTGGCGGAAGGCGCGGCGCGTCGTGGCGGACCAGCGGCACGCTGACCGAGAAGATCGAGCCGCGCTCCGGACGCGACACCAGATCCACCGGATGGTCGAGCAGCCGCGACAGCCGGCGCACGATGGCAAGACCGAGGCCGAGGCCCTGGTCGCGGTCGCGCTCCGGGTTGCCGATCTGGTGGAACTCCTCGAAGATGCGCTCCCGCTGGTCGGGCGGGATACCCTGGCCAGTGTCGTGCACCTCGACGCACAGGCGCGTTCCCTGGGGCCGGCAATCGACCATGACGCGGCCCCGGTCGGTGTAGCGGATGGCGTTGTCGACCAGATTGCGCAGCATTCGCCCCAACAGGACGCGGTCGCTGCGCACCGTCCCGGTGAAGGGCACGACCCGCCAATCCAGCCCCTTGGCCTCGGCCAGCGGGGCATAGGCGGCGGACAGTGGGCCGAGCAGGTCGGCGACCGGAAACTCCTCGATCTGCGGCGCCACCACCCCGGCATCGAGGCGCGACACGTCGAGCAGGCTGTCCAGCAGATCCTTCAGCGTGTCCAGCCCCTGCTGGAGCCGGTCGAGCGCCCGCTGCCCGGCCTCGCCGGTGACATGGGGGCCCAGCGCGCCGGCGAACAGCAGGATCGATTGCATGGGCTGGCGCAGGTCATGGCTGGCCGCCGCCAGGAAGCGGCCCTTCGAGCGATCGGCCTCCTCCGCCGCCTGCTGGGCGCGCCGAATGTCGTGGATGTCCACCGCGGTGCCGATCCAGGAGACGATGGCGCCCTTTTCCCGCACCGGGACCACGCGGCACTGGTGCCAACGCCACGCCCCGTCGGCGCGCCGCATCCGGACGTTGCCCTGATAGGGCGTGCCCGCGGCGATCGAGCGCGTCCTCAGTTCCAGATAGGCGGGACGGTCGTCCGGATGGAAGCCCTTCCAGGCGGACATGGAGTCCGGGTCCTGGCCGGTGTAGGCGCGCAATTCCTCATTGTAGTATTCAGGGGTGCCGTCCGAGCGGTTGATCCACATGAGCAGCGGCGTGTTGTCCACCAGCGTACGGAACCGTGCCTCGCTCGACCGCAGCGCCTCCTCCGCCCGCTTGCGGGCGGTGATGTCGCGGGCCACCCCGACGACGCCGATGGCCGCGCCCCAGGCGTCGCGCAGGGGCATGACGCTGATCATCAGAACGCGTTTGCCCTCCTCCGTAGGGAAGGGCAACTCCTCCTCCACCGTCTCCTCCCGTCCGGTGGCGATCACCCGCCCGCACAGGTCATCGAGCCGTGCGGCCTCCTCCGGCGGGAACAGATCCTCGTCCGTCAGGCCCGCCACCTCCTCCCGCGCCCGCCCGAACAGGCGCGCGGTCGCGGAGTTGACCAGGGTGAAGCGGCGCTCGCGGTCCTTGGCAAAGATCGGGTCGGTGACGCTCTCCAGAAGGCTTTCCAGAAGGGCGTTCTTGTCCCGCAGCAGAATTTCCGCCGCCAGGGCAGCGCGATGGGCGGCCTGGGTTTCCAACTCGTGCATGGCGAGGCGGGCGAACTCCTCCAGATCCCGCTCGTCCTCCGCGCTGAACTCCGGATGGGGCTTGTGATCGAGCAGGGAGAAGGTTCCGATGCGCAGCCCGTCCGGCGTGATCAGCGGCGCCCCCGCGTAGAAGCGCAGATGCGGCGGCCCGGCGACCAACTCATGGTCGGCGAAGCGCTCGTCCTCCAGCACATCGCGCACGACCAGAACCGAGTCGTGGAGGATGGTGTGGGCGCAGAAGGACAGTCGCCGCTCAATGACCATCGTATCCAGCCCATAGCCGGCCTTGGACCACTGCCGCGTCTCGTCCACCAGATTGACCATCACGATGGGCATGCGGAAATGGCGAGCGCCGAGCCGGGCCAGCCGGTCGAAGGACGCCTCCGGCGGCGTGTCCAGCACGCCGTAGCTCTTCAACCGGTCCAGCCGGGCGCGCTCATCCGATGGCCATGGCGGCTCGATGCTGCTCAACGTCACCCCTTACGAACAAGACGCGGATAAGACGCTGAAGGTCGGGCGCAGACGCCCCTGAACCATGATGTGGGCAGGGCCAAGGCTTATGGAAAGACGCGGAACCGCTTTCCCTTCCGCCTCCCTCCGGTCTGCGGCACAATTGCTTCGAATGCAAATCTTTTGAATCCGGGCAATGGATCGCCCGCGACCCCACATGACCAGAAGCCGTTCCCCGTCCCCACCCGGAGCACAGCATGAAGGACAGCAGGCCGAACCACGAATCCGCCGCCTACCGCATCGCCTTCGAGGACCGCGATTTCCTGTTGAGCGAGCCGATGCGCGGGGTGCGTTTCATGCTCGAATACGCCAAGCCGGAATCGGAGCTGAAGGCCTGGGGCATCCGCTCCACCATCGTGGTCTACGGCAGCGCGCGGGTGCCTTCGCCCGAGCGGGCGGAGCAGCTTCTCCGCGACGCCCGGACGCTGGAGGAGCGGCAACAGGCCGAGCGGCGGGCCAAGCAGGCGGCCTGGTACGAGGAGGCGCGGGCCTTCGGGCGCATCGTGTCGGAGCGCGGCGGCGCCCTGGCGCCGACCGAGGACGGGCAGCGCGACAACGTCATCGCCACCGGCGGCGGTCCCGGCCTGATGGAAGCCGCCAACCGCGGCGCGCAGGAGGCCGGGGCGCCGAGCATCGGCTTCAACATCAGCCTGCCGCAGGAGCCGCACCCCAACCCCTACAGCACGCCGGAGCTGACCTTCCGCTTTCACTATTTCGCCATCCGGAAAATGCATCTGGCAATGCGCGCCAACGGGCTGGCGATCTTCCCCGGCGGCTTCGGCACCTTCGACGAGGCGTTCGAGATCCTGAACCTGCGCAACACCAACAAGGCGTCCCGCCTGCCCATCGTCTTCGTCGGGCGCGACTATTGGAACGAGGTGGTGAATTTCCGCGCCCTGGCCGACCACGGCATGATCAGCGCCGGCGATCTGGAGCTGTTTGACATCGCCGACACGGCGGAGGAGGCGTGGGACTGCATGACCCGGCTCGGCCTCAAGCGCGGCAACCCGCCGCTCGGCCCCGCCGGCACCGGCATGTCGGCGGCCGAGGAGAACTGAGGCTCAGCCGGGCGGCGGGCTGTCGGCGGCCGGGGCCGTCGGGGCGGGGGCATTGAGCGCCACCCTCCCGACGCCCGGGATCTTGACCGCGAGATCGAAGGGATCGACCCCGAAGGTCATGCCCAGCAGGTTCACCTCGAACCCTTCCTCCTTGGCCAGGAGGAGGCCGGCAAGGCCGAACAGGCTGACCTGCCAGCCCGTTCCGCTGGGCGCCCGCGCGATCAGGCCAGTGCCCAGATAGTCCTTGCCCAGGGCGGTGGAGGGCAGGTCGAGCCGCAGTTCCGGCACCGCCCGCCCCACCCAGGCGGCGAAGGTGTTGCTGTTCGGGCCGGGCCAGATTCGGTATTCCCCGGCGTAGGGGTAGCTCTGGGCGGCCTCGGCGATCTTGAGAATGGCGGCCTCGGCGGCGGGGCCGCGCAGCTCGGCCAGCACGGCGGGGGCCGAACCGAACCAGCGCCCATCCGGATCGCGGTTGCTGACCGCCACCGCCGGCAGGCCGCGGTAGACCCGCCAGCCGATCACCTCATAAACGGTGTAGGCCGACGCGCCTGCCGGTTTCACCGCGAACCACGGGTGCGTGCCGAAGGCGCCGCGCCAGGACAGGGCGCGGGCGGCGTAGACCTGCACCACCGCCTCCTGCGTCGTGGCGGGATCGGGGGCGAGGCCGACCGACTTGCGGTCCGCCCGGCTCCAGTCCACCCCCAGCGTCGCCGTTCCCGACGCGATCACGAAGGCCGGACCGGCCAGCAGCAGGACCAGCGTCATCAAAATCACCAGGATGGTGGCCGTCATTCTTTTCCGCACCGCTCCCTCTCGCCTGATGGGCCGTTTCCCAGATAGGCTGTCATCGCCCTGCCCGCCACCGATGTTGTACGTTGAGGAGCATCCGGCTGGTTCATGGCCGGAGGGTTTTTCGCCTAGAGGTTTATCCAGGGAGCGCCCCGATGCCCGCCGTCGACCTGACCGACCTTCTGGACCGCATCACCCGGCAGGCGCCGACCCGCGCCGCGACAATGGAGGTCGCCCGCGCGCTCGGCTGGACCACCGGGCCGAGCCGCAAGGGATGGAAGGTGGTTCAACCCACTGGCTATATCGGCGGCATGGTCGTCCCGCCCAGCGCCGACACCGCCGCCGCCGAGGTGTGGTTCGACCCCGAGGGGACGGAGCGCGGCCTCACCGGTCCCAACGCCGAGTTCCCGCCCTATCTGACCAGCCTGGACACCGCCCTGTCCGCCGTCCCCACGGCGGAGCGGGCGACCGTCCTGCGGACCGCGCTGGACCGTCACCGGACGTGGCAGGAAGAGACTGGCCGGGACGACGCGGCGCTCGGCCGCCTGCCCGCCTTCGTCATCGCGGCTTGGCTGTCGGTTAAGCCGGCGGCGTGACGGGCGTCACTCCGCGGCTCCGCTCTCCTTGCCGGTGCCGTTCATGGCCTGGGCGGCGGCAAAGCCGATGATCCGGTTGGCCGCCTCCGGATCGTCCACGCGCACCACCACGCCGCGCCCGACCAGATGGATGCCATGGTCCTGGAAGGCGCGGATCAGGCGGTGGTACGCCTCGCGCCGGATGACGAACTGCTCGTTGGGCTTGGTGATGAACTTGACGCCGATGATCGCCGCGTCGTCCTCCACCCGCCGCACGCCCTGGGACTTCAGCGGTTCGATGAAGCTCGGCCCCATCTCCGGGTCGGCGGACAGCTCCTTGCCGACGTCCTTCACCAGTTTTTTGACCAGCCCCATGTCGGTCTCCGGCGGGACGCGGAACTCCAGGCGCATCAGCGCCCAGTCGCGGCTGTAGTTGGTCAGCGCCTTGATCTGGCCGAAGGGCAGCGTGTGCACCGCGCCGCGGTGGTGGCGCAGCTTCAGCGAGCGCAGGGAGATGCCCTCCACCGTGCCGCGCAGGTTGCCGACCTCCACATAGTCGCCCATGTGGAACGCGTCCTCCAGCAGGAAGAAGACACCGGCCAGGATGTCGGCGATGGTCGACTGCGCGCCGAGACCGATGGCGATGCCGACCACCCCCGCGCCGGCGAGCAGCGGCCCGATCTCGATGCCCAGCGAGGAGAGGACGATCATGACGACGATGGCGACCAGAACGACCTGAAGGAACTTCCGCAGCAGCGGCAGCAGCGTCGCCAACCGCTGCCCACGCGACGACGACCCGTCGTGCCGGGCCTCCTCCAGCGTCCGATCGATCATCCGCACCACCATCGTCCAGGCGACGTAGCCCAGCAGAAGCACGACCGTCACGTTGAACAGCAGTCGCAGGGCGATGCCGGTCGCTCCGGTCGCCTGCTCCACCCGAAATCCCCAGATGGCCGCGGTGGCGAAGACACCGACGACGAACAGGGCCGACCACAACGCCCGCATCACCCGCGCCACCGCGGCCTTCCCCGCATCCGTCTCCTCCCCCCGGTAGAAGCGGGCGAGCGGGCGCTGGGCCATCAGCGCGATGGCCGGCACGGCCAGCGCCACCAGCAGGCTGGCGAGCATCCGCGGCCCCGTCGCCGGCTCCAGCCGCACCGCCGCCGCCGCGACGACCAGCCACAAGGCGACGAGATAGACCGATGCCGCCACCGCCCACAATCCCAGCGTAGGGTGGTCCTTCACCTCGACGCCCAAAGGGCGGGCGATGGCCCGTGCCACCGGAGCACGCCCGCGCCACACGCGGTAAAGCAGATACAGGAAGGGCACGGTGCTCAGCGGCAGGCCGATCGCGACGATGGCGTTTCCGCCGACCCCCAGCGCCAGCAGAAGATCGATCAGCCCGAGCACCGTTGCGGCCAACGTCACGGTGACCACGCCCGTGCGGTGCAGAGCGCGCGCGTCGGCATCCTCCAGCGGGATCAGGCGTAGCCTGGGGCGCCTCGGCGCGCAGAGGAAGCGGATCAGCCGGTCGGTCAGCAGCACGGTCAGCGCCGCCTGGAGCACCGCGAGCAGGACCGCTGGAGCCGCGGGATGCGGCGGCCGCACGATCGCGTAGACGACCAGCACGCCGAGCGCGAAGGCGCCCACCGGCACCAGCCCCAGCACGAAGCGCAGCGCGCCGGTCAACAGCGGCGCCCCATCGTCCAACTCCAGCTTGCGGACCGGCCCCGCCAGGACCCGGCGCGTCAGCAGCAACGCCGCCGTCCCCGCCGCGAAGAGGATCACCAAGCCGCGCAGCAGGCGCAGCGGGTGCACCGCCGCCTCCCGCCCGTTGGGGCGGGCGAAGGCGTCCGACAGGATGGTGGGAAGCTGTGGATAGGTGGCGGCGACCGCCTCCAGACGCGCGGCATACACCTCCAGCGCCGTCGCCGGTCCTCCGGGGGTGGAGGTATGGGCATCGGGCGTCTGTGCCACGGCCCATCCGGACGGCAAGGCCGCAAACAGCAGGGCGGCAAGCAAGGCAAGGACCGGCCACCGGGCCAACGTGCGGCGCGTCCCCAAATCTTCGTTCATAGGGGCCATTCTGCGGGGCCATCCTGCCGGAGAGCGATGGAGCGGTGCCCATCGGGCGGAAAAGTCCGCGCCGAAGGGTTTGACCGGCGATCAGGAACGCTCGTCCGTCCCCTGGTCGGGAAGCCAGTGCGTTACCGTTGCCCACCGGACGGCCGTGCAGCGAATGGCAGGCCATGGCCCGGATTTGGAAAGGTTTCGGAACATTGGAAAGGTCGGAGTCCGCGGCGCGCCTAGCAGCGACACGTATGTTACCGTAACACCCCGGTTCGTGACCTGCCTTCACATGCGGCCATCATCAATCGTTCTTAAAATGCCCGGATTCGAAAACGGTCGTAAGGAGCCGCCGCATGCGCCTGTTACCCATCCCGTCCTTTGCCTTTGGGCTCCACGCCGCCGCGCTGGTCGCGACGCTGGCCGTCGCCGCCCCGGCGCAGGCACAGTTCGGCCTTTTCCTGGGCGGACGCGGCGGGGTGGATTTGACGGACGAGGATTGGGACCTGTTCCGCAAGGCGCTCAGCGACGCCCTGACCCCGATGGAAGCGGGTCGGCGCACCGAATGGAACAATCCGAAGACCGGGGTGCGCGGCGATGTGGTCGTGGAGAAGATCCACGAGCGCGACGGTGCGCCCTGCGGGGACGTTCAGGCCAACTTCATCCGGCGGACCGTCCAGCCCTACAGACTGACCTTTTGCAAAATGGCCAACGGGCGGTGGGCAATCGCTCCCTGACGGGCAATCTTCTCGTCAGAACCCGGTTTCGCGGATCAGCACGGCCAGCGCGGTGCGCCAGAAGCGGTCGGCCAGACTGCGCGCCTCGCCCTCCACGCGGGCCACGCCGCGCATCTGGTGGGCGGGTCCCGCCTGCGTCCGGTCCAGCGGCGCCAGGGTCACCCGGTAGACGGCCTCCACCGGCTTCAGGTTCGAGCGCGCGGCCTCGGCGTTGGTGCGTCCCATCGATGGGCCGGTCTGACTTTCCACGGCAATCGGACCGCCGTGGATCGAGGCCAAGGCGGGAACGTCCAGCCCCTTCACGCTCACCCGGTCCACCACCGCCACCCGCGCTTCCATGCGGGGACGCAGCGGATCGTCGGCGAGGAACACCGCATCTGCCCCCACAGCGACGCGGGAGAGGTCGTTCTCGGCCACATAACCGACCAGTTCCCCGCCGCCATCAGCGACGATCTGGCCGAGCGCCAGCGATGGTCCCACCCAGCGCCCGGGGCGCAACGCGTCGGCGACATCGACCACCGTTCCGGCGATGGGCGCACGGATTTCCAGACGCGCCAGACCATCCAGCAGACCCTGCCGGTCGGCCAAGCCAGCGGCCAGATCCTCCTCCATCACCCGCACCCGGTCCAGTCCGTCGCGGGCGGCCAGCATGCGGTCGATGCGGTCCTGGGCCAGCGCAATGCGCAGTTCCGACTGCTGCAGCTTGCTGGTCAGTTCCGGCGCTTCGAGGCGGAACAGCAGGTCGCCCGCCGCCACGCGCTGGCCGGGCTGGACCAGCACCTCCGCGATGCGCGACGGGACCGGAGCGAACAGGGTCGAGAAGCCCTCCGCCCGCCACACCGACGGCACGGCGATGGTGCCGGTGACCGGGACAAAGGCCAGCCAGACCAGCGCGCTCAGGCCGCCCAGAGTCATCAGGAGGTTCCGATTGGGCCGCAGGCTGCCCCGCCGCTCCCACCATTCCTTCGCCTCGTTGACCAGCGGGCGCAGGATGAACCAGCCGACTTCCACCGCGAACAGCACGATGCCCAACACCTTGATGAAGACGTGATAGACCAGCACCGCGATGCCGATGAACAGCACCAGCCGGTAGACCCAGGTGGCGAAGGCGTAGGCCAGCATCACCCGGTGCAGCCACGGATCGAACCGCTCCGGCACCTCGTCGCCCAGGCCGAACAGCCACTCCCGCAGCCGCCAGCGGGCCAGCGCGAAGGCCCGGTCCTGAAGGTTCGGCACGTCCAGCGCGTCGGCCAGCAGGTAATAGCCGTCGAACCGCATGAAGGGACTGAGGTTGATGGTCAGGGTCGTCACCCAGCTCACCGTCGCCACGAAGAAGGCGGCGCTGCGCAGCGGCCCGTCGGGCAGAAAGCTCCAGGCCAGCGTGGCGAAGGCGGCCAGCGCCAGTTCCGTCAGCATGCCCGCCGCCGCGATGTGCAGCCGGGCGCGGCGGGAGACCAGCCGCCATGCGTCGCTGGTGTCGGTGTAGAGCACCGGCCACATCACCAGGAAGGCCGCCCCCATGGTCGGCACCCGGCAACCGAAGCGTTTTGCGGTGTAGGCGTGCCCCAGCTCGTGCAGCGTCTTCGTCACCAGCAGCGTCAGGCCGTAGAGCGCCATGCCCTCCAGCGTGAAGAAGTGCAGGAAGGTGTGGGCGAAGCTGTCCCACTGGCGCATCGCCAGGATGAGGCCCAAAATTCCCGCACCGATCACCGTCCACAACCAGGCACGGCTGTAGAAGGGCGCGACGTAGCGCACCGTGGCGTTCAGGAAGGCGTCGGGGCGGACCAGCGGGATGCGGAAGAACAGGTAGTTGTGCAGCAGCCACATCCACCAGGACGTGCGCCGCGCCGCCGTCTGCTTCGCCAGGAAATCGACATCGGCGCCCTGGGTCAGGTTGCTGCCGGCCAGGAATTTGTAGAGGCCGACGATATCCTCCGCCTCCGGCTCCAGGACCGTTTCGGCGGCCACCGCGGCGGCGATGGCGCGGGGCGACCCGTGATGCCAGCGGGCGATGACCTCGAAGGCGCCATGGCCGATACGGAAATAGCGGTTGCGCACCGGATCGTGGATCGTCCAGCAGGGCGAGCCGTCCACGGCCGGTGGAGCCGGCAGCAGTTGCAACTCCTCGCGCAGCGGTGGCAGTCGCACGCTGTCCAGCGGGTCCACCGGCGTGACCGCCGCCGGCCCTGTCGCCATGCCGATGGCGGCGGCGCCCATGGCTCAGAGCCCCACGGTCTGGCGCAGCGCCGCCAGCGGGCGGCGGAACAGGTAGAAGGCCAGCGGCACCCGCTCGCCCTGGATCTTGGCGGTGCCGCGCAGCCCGATGCGCGGGGTCGGCTGGTCCGGCACCAGATCGGCGCGGACGCGGTAGGCCAGGACACCGCCCGGCGTCAGCCCCGGCTCGTAGCTGGCGTGCGAGACGGTCGCGCGCAGCGGGCGCAGAGGATCGACGTTCAGATAGAGGCTGACCTCGGCCCCCTCCTGAAGCACGATCGCGTCGTTGACCGGGACATGCACGTCGACCTCGGCAGCCTGCGGGTCGGCCAGGGTCAGGATGCGCTCGCCGACCGCCACTGGCTTGCCCAGCCAGTCGTTGGCGTCGGTGAAGACGGCGATGCCCGTTCGCTCCGCCTTAACCGTGACGCGATCCATCAGGTCGCGGGCGAAATCCATCTCCGCCCGGCGCAGTTCCACCTGGGTCTTCAACTGGGCGATGCGGGCCTTGCTCTGCGGGTCGGTGAAGGCCCCCTGAGAGGCGGTCAGCAACTCCGCCTCCGCCGAAGCCAGGGCCTTGCGCGCGACTTCCAGACGACTCTTCAAAACCGTTGCTTCGAACGTGAACAGAGGCTGACCATTGGTCACCGGCTCGTTCGGCTGGACGTGGAAGCGTTCGATGACGCCCTCCAGCGGCGCGCTGACGATCAGCGGGTCGCGCGGCGCCACCTCCGCCGGTGCCAGCGTCGATTGCGGAACCGGGATGGCCAGAACGGCCCCCAGGGTCGCCACCACCGCCAGCGCCCAAATTCCCTTGCGCGCCCGCACTTCGGAGCGGCGCCCAGCCCGGGTCAAAGCCCACCAGGCGTGTCCATAGCCGCCGGAAAGCTGCCCGAGCAGTACCTTTTCCCCTTCCGTCCACGCATCGTCGCGGGCGAGCCACAACACCGCCGTCAATGTGCCGTCCGGACCCGGGAGAGGCACCCACAGCGCCTGCGCCGGTCCCCACTGGCCCCAGTCGCGGGCCAGCGCGGGCGGCACCTCCGTGGGGGCGATGCCGTGCAGGCTGCGCGCCTCCGCTCCCACGGCGATGGCCGACGCCGCGGCCTCCAGCCAGCGGGTGAAGGGGGCATCGCGCTCCGGAACGGCGACGTTGGACACCGCCTCAAGCCGCGCCTTGCCCGACGGCGCGACGGTCAGGAAGACCGCCTGCTGGTAGGCGATCATCCGCCGCGTCTGGTTCACCATGAGGAAGCGCAGCGCTTCCGGGTTCTGGGCCTGCCGGGCCTCCTGTTGCAAGTTCAGGAGGAGCAGGAGGCTGTTCAGCGGGTTGGCCGCTTCCATCCGGACGGATGTGACGTCATCGGGCACCTTTGGCCTCCTCCGGCGGGTTGAAGCGGGCGGTTCCGCTCATGCCTGCGACCAGATTCGGGGCACTGCCCTGCTTGTCCGCCAGCAGCTTGCCCGTGACCTTCAACGACTGGCTGACCGGGTCGACGCGGGCGCCGATCAGGGTGACTTCGCCGTCCAGAGCCTCGCCCGTCTCGTCGATGCGCAGTTCGAACCGCTGCCCGGGCTTCAGCCAGACCAGCCAGGAGGACGGGACGATCAGTTCGACCCGCAGATCGCGGTCGGACAGCACTTCGAGCAAGGCCGTGCCGGCGGGCACCGACTCATGCTCGCGGATCCGCTGCTCCACCACCTTGCCGTCGAAGGGGGCCTTCACGTCGCAACGACGGACCTCGATCTCGGCCTTGCGCAGATCGGCGCGGGCGGCCTCGGCCTTGACCTCAGCCATCTCGACCTCGGCCCCGCCGATGGATTTCAGCTGCTCCAGCCGGCGGCTCTGCCGCACCGTGACATCGGCGGCGCGCAGGTTGGCGCGGGCCGCGTCGACCGCAGCCTGATAATGGCTGCAGTCGAAGGCGATAAGCGTCTGCCCCGCCTTGAAGGACTGGCCCGCCTCCACGGTGATCCGCCCGATGCGCCCGGCGATCTCGCTGGAAAGGACGGCGTGCTGCCGCGCCTCGATCAACGCGCGTACGCCGCCTTCGGGGGCCGGCGCCGGATCCGCAGCGGCAAGCGGCAGGGGAAGCAGCGCGATAGACAGCGCAGCAAGGAAGCGTGAGGGGCGAAAGCGGCACATCATGGCAGAGATTTTCTGCACCCTTTGCTCCGGAAGCGCAACGATCCAGGATCGGCAAGCGGTCCTGTACGCTTATTTGTTTCATCACAGTGCACTGGCACAGCCGAAGGGGGGCGGCGCCGGTGCGCCACCCCGTCGGCATCAACGCGCGGAGGCACGCCCCATCGGGGCCAGCGCGCTCAACGGCACCGAATAGACCTTCGCCGGCTCCGACCGTGAGGACGGGCTGTAGGACACTGTCATCGGCGTGGCCATGGAGGCAGCCTGCGGCAGCTCGGCCACCGTCACGCGCTCCGGCACCGCAGCCTTGCGCTCCGCCGGCTCGTCGTTGCGCGCGGCGAGCGGAGCGGTCTTCGGTTCGGTTTGCGGCTCGGCCGCCTTTTCAACCGGAGCCTTCTCCGTCGGTGCCTTTTCGGAGGTCGTGGCGGCGGGAACCAGCAGATCCTGGAGCCGCGCCGTGCCGCCTGCCTTCTGCTGCCAGGCGCCCAACCCGTCGGACACGGCCTGACGCAGCGTCGTCAGATCCTGGGACGGGACGGCCTCCGGCATGGGATCGACGCCCGCCGACACCATGACACGGGCGTAGGCGTTCTGCAGGTCGGCGTAGACGAGATCGCGCCGCAGATCGGAGACGAGTTCGGACACCTCGGCCTGGATGACGCTCATGTCGCCCTGCTGGCCGACCGTGCTGCTGTTGACGTACTGCTGCCGGATGCGGCGGTCGATTGACGCTTGGTCGGCGTTGAGCGAGAACTCCTGCGACAGCTCGCGGAACTGCACCATCGCCACGCGCACTTGGCTCAGCACCGCCACGCTCAAAGCCTGACGGCGGAAGGCGACCAGTTCCTCCTGCGCCTTGGAGAAGGCGTGGGTGTCCGGCGCCGAGGCCAGGGACAGGATGTTCCACGACACCCGCGCCCCGTAATCGGCCCAGCGCTGGTTCAGCAGGAAGCTGTTGCTGTCGAAATGCAGGCCGGCGTTCAGGTCGATGCCCGGCAGCAGCTTCAGCAGGGCGCGGTGCGTCTCGTCGGCGGTGATGCGGGCATTGTAGGACTCCTCCAGCAGCTCCGGACGGTTGAGGAGCGCGTAGGTTTCCAGGGATTCGACCGACGCCGTGATCGCCGGCACGTCCTTGCCGGTGACGTCCGGCGGCATCTGAAGGGTGAAGTTCTCGCCCGGCGGCAGGCCCATCAAGGCGCCAAGCTGCGACTTGGAGGCCACCAGCTCGCGCCGCAGGGTCTGAAGCTGGCGCAGCGTGTCGACCAGCGCGCGCTGGTAGGACAGGGTCTGCAACGGCGCCTGGACGCGCTGGGCCTCCAGGTCGTTCGCGTTCTTGCGCGCCGCCTCGATGCGCTTCTCCAGCGGCTCGATCCGCTTCAGCAACCGCTCCGCGGCGACGGCGCGCCAGTAGGAGGTGCGCACGTCCTGCAGAATGCCCTGGACGACGCGGCGGCGGCGCTCGTCGGCGATCAGGACGAGGTTGGAATTCTGGCGGGCGCGCAGGTAGCTGACGCCGAAATCGAGAATGTTCCAGGTGAAGCCCAGGTCGGCGGTCCGGCGGTGCCGGTCCGTGGCCGTGGTGCTCTCGCCGGTGCGGCGGCCGGTGGCGAGATTCAGGCTTTCCGACCCGGATTCGTTGTTGCGCCCGGTGTAGCCGGCCCCCGCCACGAGGCGCGGCAGCATGTCGAACCGCGACAGGTCGAGCTGCTGGTTGGCGACCGCCATCTCCATCAGCTTCACGCGTTCGTCGAGGTTGTACTTGATGGCCCGCGCCATCGCCTCGTGCATCGACACCGGGCCGGCGATCGGCTCCTGCGGCGCCATGATGACCGACATGTCCTCGCGCAGACGGGACACATTCTCATCATCAGTCAGAGGCTTCGGGCTGATGGAACATCCGCTGGCGAGGAGCGCGGCGGCGGTCAGGGCGAAGGACGCGCGGACCTTGTGGCCCCGCGGCCGGAGGGAGGAAGCGAACCGGGTCATTCTCGTCGGCAATCCATTTGAAAAGAAAAGCTTAGGCGGGGATGAAGGCGGTGGGAGGCGCGGGCGGCGCTAAGCCGCCCGGCTTCCCGGCGGGACATGCGAGGTGAGTGCGGCGAGCAGTGCCGCCGTCTGGGCGTCGGCGGCGCCGTGGATTTGAGCCACTTGGCGGGAGAAGGCCGGCCGGGCCGGCGAAGACCCGTCGAGGTCGGCCCGCGGGCCGGGGGCCTGCCCCGGACCGTCCGGCGCGGCCGGAGCGTTGCTCGGATCGCCACCCGCCGGCGCGTCGCCGGCCGGCGGCTGTCCTTGCCCCTGGGGCCGACCTTGCGCTCCCCCCTGGTCAGCCGGCCGGTTGGTCGGCGCGTTCTCGATCGTCGAACCGGGCCCCGTCGCGCCGCCGGGCCGGTTGCCCGGTGCGCCACCAAGCCCGCCGGCGGCGGTGCCGGCGCCCCCTGGGGCCGTGCTGCCGCCCGGCGTGCCACCGGACGCCGTGCCGGGCGAGCCGACCGGGCCGCCGACGCCACCATTCAGGCCGCCATTGCCCGCTCCGGCGCCTGTCGCCGGTCCACCGGTGGCCGGCCCACCCGTCGCCGGTCCGCCGGCGCCGAGGCCAACGCCTGGACCGCCACCAATACCGGTACCGGCTCCGGCGCCCGTGGCACCCAATCCGGCGCCGATTCCGCCCGAAGCGGAGCCGCCCAAGCCGGAACCGCCGCCGACGACGCCGCCGAGACCACCCCCACCAAGGCTGCCGCTGCCCAGGCCGCTGCCGCCGCTGACGACGCCGCTCAACCCGGAGCCACTGGACCCGCCGGTACCGCCGCCCAAAACCCCGCTCGACGAGCTGGCCGTGCCGCCGCCGGACGGCGCACCGCCCATGGCGGAGATCGTGATCGAGCGCCCGGCGTCGCTGCTGGTCGAGTTGCCGATGTTGCCGATGGTGATCGAGCGCCCGGCATCCGTGCTGCTGTTCCCGTTGCCCGCACCGCTCCCGTTGCCGATCGACGAGCTGGTGATGACACGGCCCGCATCGCTGCTTGTCTGCAGGCCAGGCAGGGTCGGCGCTGTGCCCAGCGTCGGCCCGGTCGTCTGCGCTGTCCCGGTCCCGGCGACCGTTGCGACCGCAGAGTTGGACGAGGACGCCGCCGTCGTCGTGTTCCCTGTGGAGGCCGCCACCACGGCCGGCGGCGGGGGCGGTGGGGCCACCGAATAGGTGGTCGTGCCGGCGTTGCCGGTGTTGCCCACGGCATCGCTCGCCTTTGCAGCGATCACATAGCTGCCGACGCTCAGGTCAGAGGTCAGGGCCAATTGCCAAGCGCCGGACGCGCTGGCGCGCGCCGTGCCGACGGTCTGCCCGTTGACCGTCACGGTGACCAGACTGTTCGCCTCGGCGGTGCCCTGCACAACCGGCGTGTTGCCAGCGGTGGTGTTCAGCGTCACCGTCGGGGCGAGCGGCGGCGTGGTGTCGATGGTCAAGGTAGTGACCGCCGACAGGCTGCTGACGTTGCCGGCCCTGTCTGTGGCCTGCACCTGGACGCTGTGGGTGCCGTCGGCCAGCGCCGCCGTGAACTGGAAGGTCCATGCGCCGTTGGCGTCCGCGACCGCCGTTCCGGCGGCCTTGCCGTCGACCAGAACGTTCACCGTGCTGCCGGCCTCCGTCGTGCCGGCGAGGGACGGCGTGGCGATCCCGGAGATCCGCTCGCCTCCCGCCGCACCGGCGACGGTGGCGCTGGTCACCGACGGTGCCGGCGTCACCGGCACCGCGGTGTCGATCACCACGGCCAACGCGTCGGACGGGTCGCTGACGATGCCGAACCGGTTGGTCGCCGTGGTCGTGATGCTGTGCGTCCCGTCGGTCAGCGCGGTCTGGAGGCGATGGACCCAGAAGCCGTTCTCGTCGGCCACGGTGGTCCCCACCGCCTTGCCGTCCACCAACACGGTCACGGTGGCGTTCGCCTCCGCGGTGCCGGACAGCGTCGGCCTCGTCACGTTGGTCAGCCGGTCCGTCGCCGACACGCCGGAGTCGGACAAGCCGCTCAGCGCCGTCCCGACCGGCCTCGCCGGGATCGGGGTGTCGATGCGCACTTGGCTGGTGTCGCCGACGCCCTTCAGGGTCGTCACCAGAGGCCCCTGGGCCGCGTCGGTCACGATCGAGCCGTTCAGCGCCAGCCCCAGGACCGCGATGCCCTGCGGCGCGCGGTCGCCGACCGGGACGACATAGTCGAACCGCAGCAGCGTGCCGGTGCTGCCGGCCGCATTGTAGACGGCGTTCCGGATCTCGCTTCCAACCGCCAGTTCCAGAACCGGATTGCCGCCGTTGATGATGGACGCTTCGCTGAGCTGCACGAAGAAGCTGACCGTCTCGCCCGGTAGATACGTCCGCGCCGGGGGAGGCGTGACGCTGACCACCGACGGCGGCGTGCGGTCCACCGACACGTTTCGGGTCGCCTGGGTGGGGTTGCCCGCCGCGTCGGTGAGGCTGGCGGTGAAGGTGTAGCTGGTGCCGTCGGTCAGCGCCAGCAGGTCGGTGGAGGGGACCGTCAGGCTCCAGCGGTTGTTGGTCACCGTCGTGCTGTAGGTCTTGCCGTTCAGCGTCACCGTGATCGTCTGGCCGTCCTCGACACCGTTGGTGACGCCCGACACCGTCTGTCCCACCGCGCTGTCCGCGGCGTTCAGCACGTTGTCGCCCGCCACCGTGGCGATGGCGAGGGTCGGCGGCGTGCGGTCGACCGAGACGCTGCGCGTTGCCTGGACCGCGGCATTGCCGGCCACGTCCGCCAGATCGGCGGTGATGGTGTAGGTGCCGCCGTCCGGCAGCGCCAGCAGGTCGGCGGAGGGGATGTACAGGCTCCAGGCGTTGTTGCTCACCGTGGTGCTGTAGGTCTTGCCGTTCAGCGTCACCGTGACCGTCTGGCCGTCCTCGACCCCTGTGGCGGTGCCGGAAACCGTTTGGGGCACGGCGCTTTCCGGGGCGCTCAGGACATTGTCGCCGGACACCGGGGTGATCGCGACCGTCGGCGCCGTGCGGTCGAAGGTGACGGTCCGGATGGCGGAGTCGGCGCTCTCCATCCCGGCGATGACCTGACGGACGGTGAAGTCGACCGCACCGCTGAGGCCGGACACATCGACGCCGGCGAAGCTGTAGGCGCCCGACGCGTCGGCCGTGGTCGTCGCCACGAGCGAGCCGTTGGCGTAGAGCCGCACCGTCGTGTTGGCGTTGGCGTTGGCACCGCTGCCGTTGAAGGTGACGCTGCTCGCCTTGGTGATGTTGTCCGTGTTGCTGTTGCCCGTGTCCGACGCGGGCGCGAGGGTCACGGCGCTCCCCAGGGCAGCCGGGGTGATCGAGAGGCTGGCGGTGTCCGTCGCCGCGGAGAAGGCGGAAATCCCTCCACCGCCCGCGGTCGCCACCTTGGCCCCCGCGGTACCGCTGGTCTGATCCCAGGCACGGAAGGTGATCGCGGCGCTGAGGATGCCGGCGTTGGCCCCCGTCGGCTGGTAGTAGAGACGGTCCGTGGTGCGCAGCAGCAGCGCGCTTCCGCTGTCGTTCACCGTGCCGACCGCGGTCCAACTGGTGCCGCCGTCGGTGCTGTAGTACCAGGTCCCCCCTTCCGAGGTGTTGATGCCGACCAGCGCGATGCCGGTGACGGCGCCGCTGTCCACATCGGACACGTTCCCGCCAAGCGCAACCAGGGACGAGACGGCAACGCCAACGGCGCCATTCGGCGCGCCTGCCGCCTGGGCGACGCTTGGCAGGGTCAGGACGGTGTCGGTCAGCACCGGGGCGTCATTGACCGCAGTCACCGCGATGTCCGCCGTCGCGCTGGCGACACTGAACTGGCCACTGGCGCCCAGCCCTCCGTTCGCGGTGGTATCGTTGCCGACCGTCGTGCCAGCCGTACCGGAGGTCTGATCCCACGCCTTGAAGGTGATGCCGTTGACGACCGATCCGTTGTAGTCGGCGTTCGGGACGAAGCGCACACGGTCGGTGCCGGCGAGCAGCAGGGCCGACGCACTCGAGACCCCGGAGATGGTGGTCCAGGTCCCGGCTCCGGTCTTGTACTGCCATGTGCCGTTGCTGCTGTCGATTGCGGTGATCGCAATGCCCAGCGCGTTGCCGTCGATATCGGTGGCCGTGCCGGCCGAGGCCAGAATGGCCGCCACGGTGTCGCCGTTGTTGCCTGTGGCGTCTTCGTCGATGGCGGTCAGGCTGCGCGCGTCCGTGCTCAGCACCGGCGCACTGTTGGCGATCGCCGTGTAGGCCGAGGTCGCCGTCTGCGTGCCGCCCTTGCCGTCGTTGGCCGTCACCACGACGCGCAGGTACTTGTGCGCGTCCGACGTGGTCAGCGTGTAGTTCGAACTCGTCGCCCCGCTGATCGAGGCGGCGTTGGTGCCGTTGCTGTCGTCGGCCCGGTACCACTGGTAGCTGAAGCTCCGGCCGTCGCCGTCCGCATCGCTCCAGGTGCCGTTGGTCGTCGTCAGCGCGTTGCCCACCGTCGCCGTGCCGCTCACGCTCGGCACCGCGCTGTTCACCGGCGCGCTGTTCAGGATCGCCGTGTAGGCCGAGGTCGCCGTCTGCGTGCCGCCCTTCCCGTCATTGGCCGTCACCACCACGCGCAGGTACTTGTGGGCATCCGACGTGGTCAGCGTGTAGCTGGAACTCGTCGCCCCGCTGATCGAGGCGGCGTTGGTGCCGTTGCTGTCGTCGGCCCGGTACCACTGGTAGCTGAAGCT
>NZ_JAUQTX010000095.1:0-22401 GCF_059803775.1 Azospirillum sp. UFLA03-27
GGCGGTCAGCGCCTTCTCGGCCATCCGGCGCGGTTCCAGGAAGCCGGGGAAGTAGCTGCCCTTGCGCAGCTTGGGGATGCGCAGCTCAACGGTGCCGGCGCGGGTTTCCCAGTCGCGCTCGCGGTAGCCGTTGCGCTGGACCAGCCGCTCGGCGGAGCGTTCGCCGTGGGCGGCGCCGGTCAGGCCCTGCACCTCCAGTTCCATCAGCCGCTCGGCCGCGAAGCCGATCATCTCGCGCAGCACGTCGGCGTCAGGGCTCTTCTCCAGCAGCGCGCGAAGCGCCATCATCTCGTCGGTCATCGTGGTCACCCTTCGGTGGGGTTGAGGTGTGGTGACCAGACTCTACCGAAGACCCACGATGACCGCCCCGCTGAGGACAACCGGCCCGCCTACGCCAGCTCTGGGGGCGCTTCGGCGGGCCGGTTCTCCTCAGCTACACCACGTCTTGGGACACGATCGCTGATCCCGATGGCGGGAACGACGGCCCCGGCTTGCGAGACGGAGCCGTCGTTCCCGCCATCGGCGCCTGCGCCTCGCGCGCTGGTTCGGTTTGCCGACGGGACACGGCTGGAGATCGGGGCGGACTACCCGACGCCGGCGTTGACGGCGCTGATCACCGCGCTCACGGGGCGGCGGTGATCAGCGTGCCGCCGGGCGTACGGGTCTGGCTGGCGGCGCGGCCGGTCGACATGCGCAAGGGCTTCGACGGGCTCGCCGCCGTCGTCCAGCAGCACCTGCGCAAGGGTCCGTTCTCGGGCCAGTTGTTCGTGTTCCGGGGCCGGCGCGGCGACCTGCTGAAGATCCTGGTGTGGGACGGCCAAGGCTTCGTTCTCATCTCCAAGAGATTGGAGAAAGGCCGCTTCGTCTGGCCGAGCCCGGCCACCGAACAGGTCCGTCTGTCGCCGGCCGAACTCGCCATGCTGCTGGAGGGCATCGATTGGCGGGCTCTGCGCCGCACCGACGAGCCGGCGCCGACGTTGGCCTCCTGACAGCCTGCGGCGGGGTGACTCACCACGGCTCCGGCCGGTGACCGGCGCGCCGCCGGCCGGTACACTGGCACCATGCTTCCGCATTCCGCCGGCGATCCGCTCCCCGACGACGTGGCCGCCCTTCAGGCGCTGGTGGGCGAACTGTCGGCGCAGCTTCGGCCAGAGTTCGGAGAGGCTGGGCCGGGCTGCCGATCAGCTCGAACTGCAGATCGAGGAGTTGGAGCAGCATCACGCCGAGCAAGCGGCCGTCCCCGCCGCCCCGAAGGCGGCGATGCCGATCGGCGAGCGCACCCACCCGATCCGCAAGCCGCTGCCTGCCCATCTGCCGCGCGAGGACGAGGAACTGGCGGCGCCCTATGCCGCCTGCCCAGGCTGCGGGCTCGCCTTGCGGCGGATCGGCGAGGACGTCTCGGAGGTGCTGGAGATGGTGCCGGCACGGCTGCGCGTGCGGCGCTACGTGCGTCCGGTGATGGCCTGCCGGTGCTGCGGCGACATCAGCCAGACGCCGCCACCACCGGTGCCGCTGCCCAAGAGCAGCGCCGGCGCCAGCCTGCTCGCCGACATCGTGCTGGCCAAGTACGATCGCCGCCCATGTGCTGGCGCGGGCAAGCTGCACGTCGACGACACCCCGGCGCCGGCAAGACCCGCACCGGGCGGCTGTGGGTCTACGCGCGCGACAACCGGGCCAGTGGCGACGACGCCGCGCCCGCGGCGCTCTACTGCTACACACCCGACCGCAAGGGCGAGCATCCCCAGCGCCAGCTCGCCGGTGGGAGGGGCACGCTGCAGGCCGACGGTTACGCCGGCTTCAACGCCCTTTACGAGGCCAGGGGCGGCGATCCGCCGGCGATCATCGAGGTGGCCTGCTGGGCGCATGTGCGGCGGAAATTCTTCGATATCCATCAAGCCCACAAGGGAGCCGCCGCCAACGAGGTGCTGGAGCGCATCGGCCGCCTCTACGCCGTGGAGGAGCGCGTGCGCGGCCAGCCGGCGGCCCGGCGTGCCACCGCGCGTCAGGCCGAGGCGGCGCTGGAGATCACGGCATTGCGCACGCAGCTGGACCAGTTGCTCCGCCAGGTTCCAGGCAAGTCCACCCTGGCCGAAGCGATCCGTTACGCGCTGTCCCGCTGGCCGGCGCTGACGCGCTACCTCGCCGATGGCCGGTTGGAGATCGACAACAACATCGCCGAGCGCGCCATGCGCGCCGTGGCCCTTGGGCCGCAAGAACTGGCTGTTCGCCGGCTCGGACGGCGGGGGCGAAGCCACCGCGGTGTTCTACACCCTCATCGAAACCGCCAAGAGCAACGGCCACAACCCGCGCCTCTGGCTCACCCATGTCCTGGAGGCCATCGGGCGTGAGCGCGACCTCACCGATCATGATGCCCTTCTGCCTTGGGCCATGCCACCAGAACCAGCAACCTCCTGAAGGGCGTTCCCCAGCCGCTTACTCCGCACCCGGACACCATCACCCGCACCGGAAAAACCGGAAATGAAAAACGGCATGACGGTGCCGTTGCGCACCGTCATGCCGTTTTCATGTCTGCCCGCTTGGAACGGGAACCGGTTACCGCGCCAGGGCGACCGCCTCCACGATCTTCAGCATCGTGGCTTGGAAGTTCGCCTCGCTGTACCGCTGGCTCTGCTTCATGGCCTGCACCATCCGGGAACGGCGTTCTTCGGCGGGACGCGCGAGCTGTTCCTTCAGCTTGCCATAAGCGTCTTCCATCGTTTCGAAGGTGGCGCCGACACCTGTCTCGGACACGATTTCCGCCGGCCCACCCCATTTGTAAACCAGCGGGAAGGCGCCGTAGCCCATGGCTTCAACCACCGTGATGCCGAAATGCTCGACCTGTTCCGGCTTGAAACCCGGGTAGCATCCCATTCCGCAGGGATGCACGTAGAGCAGCGCGTTGGTGAGCGCGGTTTCGATTTCCGACCGCGCCGCGTTCATGCGCAACTGCGCCTTGATCCGCGTCGCCTGCTCGACAAGGCCGGCGAAGAAGGCTTGGTCATCGGCGCTGCTGTTCAAGCCGCCATACAGTTCGAAATTTACAGACAGCTTCTCGTTCTGGGCGCGTTCGGCAAGGTGCAGGACAATGTCCTGGCGCTTGTTGTGACCACCGGCCATGAAGCGGCCGATGTTGACGGCCAGGGCCTTTTCCGTGTCCCAAGGCTTCTCGGAGAGAATCCGGGCCTGCTGCTCCTCGCTGGGAACGGGAACCGGCGGGCTGAGCACGTAAACGGGCCGGGGCGCGACGTTGTAGACCTTCAGGAGCTTTTCGACCGCCCCCGCCGTGTAGCGCGAGTTCACCACAACAGCGTCATAGCCGTGAATGCGCTTGATCGAGAACGGACCGGTGTGGTGGAGCGGGAACGGATACTGGCAATGGAAGATGTTGCGCCTGCCAAATCCGGGAGTCGGAGGTTCGATCTCGTTGCCCATCGAGACGTACAGCTCCGGCCGCGGCCAGTTGGCGGTGTCTTCCAGCGTGGCGGTGTGGAAGCGGCCCGGCCGGATGGCCAGATCGTCCATGGTCATGGCCAGACGGGCCCGGCTGACGTTGTTGGGCGTCAGGAACCAGACCTCGAAGATGTTGGACAGCACCTGCGTCAGGCTGAGGATGTAACGCTCGCCGCCACCGACGCGGATTTCATAGGGGGAATAAACCCACGCCACTGGTTTCCCCGAATAGCCGGGCCGGACATCCAGCGGCGTAAGGACTTCGTAGCGACTGGCGGCGGCATAACGAGTCGTCGCTTCCGCGGGCAGCGCCAAGCCCCCTTCCTCGAACACGCCGAACCAGCGCTTGCGGAACTTGGTCTTTTGGCGGTCGATCACCTCGAGCATGGAGCGGCCGAGGAACTCGGATGTCGACGCGTTCTCGAAGTGGAAGGCGAACGCCCCGCGATGGACCGCCACCCGGTACCCCTGGGCACGGACGCGGACGCAAAAATCGGTGTCCTCGAAGTAGAAGGGCTCGAACAGCATGTCGAAGCCCAGCACCTTGCGGGCGACCTCCTTGCGCAGCAGGCAGCAGGCCGCCGAAGCGTAATCGCAGACGCGGACCTGGTCGCGCTTCGAGAAGATCCGGTGAAAGTCTTCGAAGGAGACAAACTTGGATTCCTGGATGACCTGACCGCAACCCGAGATGATGCCGCCGGATTCCTGCACCCGGCGGTCGGGAAGTAGCAAGACCGGGGCCAGAAGACCGATGTCCTTGTCCTGTTCCATAGCGCCGACAAGACGCTCCAGGGTCTCTCGACGGACCACCGCGTCGTTGTTTAGAAACAGGATGTAGTTTCCGGTGGCGACGTCGAGCGCAACGTTGTTGCCTTCGCCAAAGAACAGATTTTTCCGGTTCGAGATCACGCGGACGCCGGGCAGGCGTGCCAGATACCGATACAGCAGCTCAACGAAGAACGGCGAGCTGCCGTTGTCAACCACAAGCACCTCCGAATTGCTGCCGGCAACGGCGACCCAGGCGGAATAGGCGCTCAGCAGCGTGTAGATCGGCTTGTTGTAGTTGAGGATGATGATGCTGAGGAGTGTCTCGCCTTCCGCCATGGCCGGCTGCACCGCAGCAGAGATGCCCGGGACATCCGGTCCGGCCTTATGATCCGGAAGTTCGCCGAGACGGATGGCTCCCACCAGAGTGTGCAGGTCGTTCATGGTCGTCAGTGGCTTTTTCAGCACAGCGACTTCGTCGGCCTGCATCAGGAAGCCGATCATCGCCTCCTGCAAATGCGGGTGGGTCGAAATCCAATCCTTCTTCAGGGCATCGATGATGAGCCGGGCGTCACCGGTGTAAACATACCCTCCCATGCACATCAAATGCCGCAGATGCATCAGGTCGATGAAGGGAGACGGCGAAAACCGGCTCTGGTCATTCGACTGAACAAACATCGTCAAGGGGTCAGTTTGACTATAGATTTTGTCGACCGATCGCTGATCGACAAGGTAATATTTGGCGTCGAAAAGCGGATGAGGATCAATGCCGAGCTTCCACCCCTCCATCATGTAATGATAGACGGGCGCCTGATCCAAAGAAATTCCATTCAACTCACAGGATTTTTTGTAAAAATCGACATCGAAAAGCGAAATCGGAGAGATTTCTCCCTTGTGAAGGGAAACAAGAATATCGGCATTCTTGACCGAATTGTATCGGGCTTCCGCGCGCAACGCGACGATGTCAATCAGCGGATACCAGTCCTCCGCTGTCCGCCGTTCCAAGAAGTCGAGATAAGCCAAGTCGGCACGGGGGACCGGTTGCTGATCAAGCGACTTCGGAACGAAAAGAAGGTGGGGTTGAAGCTGCCGCTTCCGGCCATAGAGGGTGTAATGCAGAAGAGGCGGAAAGCAGGAAGCCGCCGCATCGGAGTTCAGATAGACGTAATGGCGATCATCGAACAGCGGTCCATGCAGGACACACCGCCCCTTGATGTAATCGATGATCGCGTTGCTCGCCCCGACTTCACCGTCGGCGGCATCCGACGCCTTCCAGACCAGGGAACCGGTGCTGAAAAGACGGCGGAAGATGGCCCAATCCTCATGGAACAGAGCCTCGTTGCGCATAAAGACGTCCAGGAATTCATCCAGGAACGTGGTGTCGCCTCCCGTCGCCAGGGATGACGCCATCAGCATCGAGAAAAGCTCGATGTTCGTCATGCGGATGGAGCATTCCACGATCTGCTCGACACGGATGCCTTCCTCCACCGTCAGAACGGCGACGGCAGCGGGCGACTGGGGATCCTGCATCACGCGGGCGAAGAGGATGCGGGCAATCTCCGGGGTCAGGCTGACGCTCGACCATTGCGCGGCGAAGCCGGGAGCGCAGGAATGGCCAACAGCGTTCTCGACATCGCCCCTGGGCATGTTGGCCAGGAACTGTCGAAGTTCGATTCCCAGGAAGACCAGTTTCAGGGCAACATGCTTCGTCAGAGCAAACGGGTCGAAACACCAGCCGACGACCCCTTCCTCGTCAACCCGCTCCAGAGCACCCCGCAGCACGCTTCCGTTGGGGGACGCGACACCCAGAACGATGTCGTCGAGCAACGCCGAGCATTGCGGGCTCGGATCGTTCCCTGCGCCTCTCTCGACCGCAGCGTCCCCATCCTTGACAACAAGATGATGGAGGATCTTGAGGACCGCTCCGTTCGTCAGGCCATAACTGCCCTGACCAATCCGCGGCAGCAGGACGCCATCCTCGGCGATCATAATGTCCAGCACCGCGGGCGCCTCCAGATTCACCTCGGCAAAGGGCCGGACGATCTCCAGTTCCTGGACCGTGATTCGGCAGTTTTGCAGAGGAAAATTGAACCCTGGCATACAGGGTTGCCCAACAACAGCCTGGACGTCCGGTCGAGATTGCAGAGCAGCCGTTTCGCCGATCACAATACCATGAAACAACACTTTAAGGTAAATTTGATTAGAAAACCCATGCGTATCTATGCACCATCCACCAATGCAGCTTTGATCGATGCGCTCAACACAGCCACGGAACTGCGGGCCCTGTGAAAAATTCTGCAAATCAAATGAACAATATTCATGACTTTCGACGATGCTCAAAGGAAAACCTGCACTCTTTTTCACTTCACCCGCTTGCCTATTGCTGGGGCGGTTCGTCCAATTGATCGCCTCTACCGAATCAAGGCCAAAAGTCGATTCAGCCATCACACACAACTCCGAATTAGTGCATTACTTGGACTTGACACGCCGCGACTGATAGCCCGCCCGGCACTGTAGAGAGATGGGAGCACGGAAGCGCACATGTACTCCGCCCTATCGACGCTTGGCAAGCGCACATCGATATACAAGAACTTCCAGTTAACAGGTTACTAACAAACCTCTGCCAAGATTGGGGAAGGCTTAAAAAAAACACGCGTTTTTCCAGCCGGCGCAATGCAGGAAGGCAATGTCAGGTACAGGCAATGGTTCATTTCGGGACAACGAAACCATGCCGCCTGGAGAGAGCCAAAGCCATGCTGGACCATTTCAGAAATGTAACGCAGGACATCCTTCACCGTGCCTCCTCCAGAACAGGGATCAATGTTTTGGATGATGAATTTTTCTTACAGGACCTCTCTCGCAGGTGAACGCTGGATGAGGGCACGCCATTCCACATGTTTGTGCCATCACGCCGCGCTTGGCATCCGCCCTTCGGAGGGCACCATGAGAAATGACAGCAGCCTGTTTGCGATGGACGGAGAGGAAGAGGGATATTGATGCACAAAGACAATATTTTTACTATCTACCTTTGCCCTAAAGCATATCCTATGGGGATTGGAAATTTCCGTGAAATTGAATCCCTACCAAGAAAAACTAAAAGAGAAATGAAGTGAAAAAGACAGGCATAGTATCAGGGTCTCTTGACTCTGTGACATTTGATGAAAATTTTGGCTTCATTGCGCAGGGGTGGTCTATAAATGATGGCGATTTGGCAAAAAAAGTCAAAATCACGGTTGTTTCCGAAGGACAGCCTATAGCACTCTCATCCGCACGCTATTTTCGCCGCGACCTCCTGGGAAGCGGGATGGGCGCCGGGTTCCATGCCTTTTCCATCCTCATCCCCACGGAACGGGTGTCCAGTCAGAACGCGCCGGTCGTTCACGTTCTCGGCGATACTACGCTGATCGGCAGCGTCTCCCTCAGGGGGCACCGCCTTGATGGACATGGCCGCACTCCACCCCGTCTGGCCGAAACAGGACTTTCTCCGGAGCATTGGCCGGTCGACGTGATCGGGCATGTAGCCCTGCTCGCCAACGGGAAGGTCTTCGACGCGCTCTGGTACGAGCGAGCCTATCCAGACGTGACCGGTTGGTGCAACGAAAATGCCGCGTCGCCTTACCTGCACTATCTGTCCATTGGTCTTGCGCAGGGGCGCTTTCCTCACGTTCCCATGAACGAGTCCTGGTACATCGAACGCTATGGCAGCGCCATCCGGAACATGGCTGACGTCCAGGCCAGGACCGTCGCCGACCATTATCACATCGCCGGAAGCCTCTTCGGCTTCGACGCCGTTCCGGGTTTCGACGAACAGACCTATCTGGACCGCAACGACGATATCCACCCCCTGGTGCAGGAGCGCCATTTTGTAAGCGGATACCAGCATTATCTGCTCCATGGGGCCGCCGAAGGCCGCGGCACGGGATCATGGAGCGCGCTGCCCACGCTTCCTCCCCAACAACTCCTGGGGACACCGGAATTCGCAAGCCTTGTCCAGGGCGCCGACGCCCATGGCAAAAGCACCGCGACCGGCCGGAACTGGGCGGCTGAGAAAGCCGCGGGCGCCGCCGTGGATCCGACCTTCGGCAGCTTTGCCGAAAGCCTCTACCAGGCGCATCGCCCCGATGTGGCCGGCGCGGTTTCCAGGGATGAACTCCCATCCGGGGCCGAGCATTGGCGCCATTACGGGCTGCGCGAGGATCTGGCCGGAACCACGCCGCGCCTGCCTGGTTATTGCGAACACCGCTATCTCGTGAACAACCCGGACGTGTCGGAGGCGATCGCCGGCGGCGACACCCCCTCGGGCTATCATCATTTTCTCAGCTATGGGCTCGCGGAGAACCGCAAGGGCGGACCCGACACGGGAGAACCCGCGCCGAGGACCTTCTCTCCCGCCGACATCCTGAGACGGATCGCGGAACGGGACGGCTGGCCGACGATCTCCATCCTGATGCCGGTCTACCAGACGCCGGAGCGGTGGCTGCGCGCTGCCGTCGGGTCCGTCCTGGAACAGCTCTATCCCTTTTGGGAGCTGTGCATCGTCGACGACGCCTCCCCCAGCCCGCACATCCAGGAGCTGTTGCGGGAGTTCGCGGCGCGGGATCCCCGCATCCGCGTGGCTCACCGGCCGTCCAACGGCGGCATCACCGCCGCGTCGAAC
Organism: Azospirillum sp. UFLA03-27; assembly: GCF_059803775.1. NCBI lineage: Bacteria > Pseudomonadati > Pseudomonadota > Alphaproteobacteria > Rhodospirillales > Azospirillaceae > Azospirillum > Azospirillum sp. UFLA03-27. Next base: position 8,873 of record NZ_JAUQTX010000095.1, read on the forward strand.
GCCGCGCTCGCCATGGCCGGCGGCGAATGGCTGGCCCTGCTCGACCATGACGACCTGCTGACGGCGGACGCGCTTTATGAAATCGCCGCCGCCATCGTCGCCCACGACCCCGACGCCGTCTATTCCGACGAGGACAAGATGAGCGTCGACGGTCGTTTCTACGATGCGACCCACAAGCCGGGCTGGTCGCCCGAGCTGCTGCGCAGCACCATGTACATTGGGCACCTGACCTGCTACCGCGCGTCCATCGTCCACGAGGCCGGAGGATTCCGCAGCGCGTACGACGGGACCCAGGATTACGATCTGGCGCTCCGCGTCGCCGGGATCACCGACCGCTTCGTGCATGTTCCGAAGATCCTGTACCACTGGGTGGCCATTCCGGGATCGAGCGCCGAGGTCCTGTCGGCCAAGAGCTACGCGGTCGAACGGCAGAAGACGGCCATCAAGGAGGCCCTGGCCCGGCAGGCGGCCACCCCCTTCGAGGTGCATCCGCACTGGTCGGCTGGCAACTGGCGCGTCGTCTACGCGCCACCCTCGCCCGCCCCGCTCGTCAGCATCGTCATCCCCACCGCGGGCCGCAAGGGCACCGTCTCAGGGGCGTCGGTCGACATCCTGCGAAACTGCATCCTCAGCCTTTTCGGCAGCGAATGCTATGAGCGCTTCGAGATCGTCGTCGTGCACAACGGCGAGTTGGACGCCACAGCGCTGGGCTTTCTACGCGCCTTTCCGAACCTGCGCGAAATCAACGCCAACCGCCCGTCCTTCAACTTCTCGGAGCGGGTGAACCTGGGGGTGGAACAGGCACGCGGCGACTATGTCCTTCTGCTCAACGACGACATCCAGGCCATCTCGAAGCACTTCCTGCGCGACATGGTGGGGCTGGCCAGCCAGCCGGGCGTCGGTGTCGTCGGTCCGCGCCTGCTGTTCGCCAACGGCACGATCCAGCATGTCGGCGTCCTGCTTCCCAACGGCGTGCCGACCCACGCCGTCATCGGCGAGCATCGTCTGACCTCCGGGCCGCAGGGAATCGCGCAACTGACGCACAACGCGGCCGCCACGACCGCCGCCTGCCTTCTGGTGTCGCGCGCTCTCTACCAGGAGGTCGGGGGCTTCGACACCGGCCTCAGCCTGAACTACAACGACGTCGATTTCTGCAACAAGGTGCGCGCGAAGGGGCTGCGGATCGTCATCGACCCCGCCATTGAACTCTACCATTTCGAATCCCTGTCGAAGGAAGGCACCTTCAACTGGGAACTCCAGGAATTCGTGAAGCGCTGGGGGATCGAAGCCGACCCGTACCTCAACCCCAACTTCTCCACGACCAATCCCTTCTACGAGATCGAACGCACCCCCGCCACCACCCCCGTCCGGGACGTGGAGGCCCAGGTCCTGGCCCGCATCGCGGCGGCGCGGACCCGGCCACAGATGGCCGAGACGATCCGCTTCTCCTTCTTCATGAGCATCTACAAACAGCCGCTCCGGTTTCTGCGCGAGATCGAGAGGACGATCCTCAACCAGTTCTACCGGAACTTCGAATGGGTGATCGTGAGCGACGGCGACCACCGTCCCGAACTGCTCGACTGGCTGCGCGGCGTGGCCGTCCATGACAACGTGACGGTGATCGTGAGCCCGGAGAACAAGGGCATCATGGCCGGCTATGGGCTGGCTTTCCAGGCCACCCGCGGCGACTATGTCCTGCCGGTCGATGCCGACGATTTCCTGACGCTCGACGCGCTCCAGGTGATGGCGGAGCACATACATGCCCACGGCTTCCCGGCGATCCTCTATTCCGACGAGTTCAAGAGCGATCCGCAGTCGCGGCTTTTCTCCCCCTTCCACAAGCCGGGCTTCGACCGGATTCTGCACACCAACATCTGCTTCACCTGCCATCTCTGTGCCCTGCGCCGCGACGTGGCCGTGCGGATCGGCGCCTACACGGACCCGAAGGCGACCTGGAGCCACGACTGGGACACCTTCACCCGCGTCGAACGCGCCGGATACGGCATCGTGCATGTGCCGCATCTCCTGTACGCTTGGCGGATCAATCCCGGCTCCACCGCGTCCGCCGAAACCAGCCTGAAACCGGACGCGTTGCACAGCCAGCGGCATGTGCTGGAACGGCATCTGGCCCTGACCGGCCAGGACCGGACGCTGACCATCGCCATCAACAACCTGTTCCCCAAGCCGGGGATCTGGCGGCTGGCGCCCAGGGACGGGGCCGGGTGCGGCATGGCGCTGGTGATCGCGGCCGACATGATCGCGGCCGACAGGGACGACGACGCGGCGGTGGACATGGTCACCGCGGTTCTGGCGCAACGGAACTGCCCGATCGCGTCGGTCCGGATACAGGTGTCCTCGCCGGCAGACGCGGCGGGCCTGGCGGCGGGCCTGGAGAGGGCCGGGGTGCAGCGGTGGCCGGCGCGCATCTCCCTGCACAGGGACTCGTGCGCCATCCTGCTCGCCGAAGCCTGCGCGGATGGCGACGCCGTGGCTTTTCTGCGGACGGACTGCCGTCCCGGAACCCCGGATGCCTTGCTCGAACTCGCGGGGTTGTTGAACGGGGTTGGCGAGGCGGTCGCCATCGGGGGCCGGATTCTCGATCCCGACGAGCGGGTCGCCTGGGCCGGTGGTTTCTTCGGCCTGGGAGGGTTCCTGGCCACCGCCGACTACGGTCGCCCGGCCGGCGACGCCGGCTATCACGGCATGCTGTTCTGCCAGCGGTTCGTGGACGGCGTGTCGCCAAGCCACTGGCTGGCCCGCGCCGGCTTCCTGCGCGATCTTCTGCGCCGGCTCCCGCCCGACACGCCGGCGGCTCAGATCGCGAGCGCCATCGCGCTGCACGCCCATGCGGAAGACAAGAGGACGCTCTACACGCCCTTCAGCGTTTGGCATCTGACGGAACGCACCCATGTCCAGCCGCCGCTTCCCAGCAAAGCCGTGCTCGCCAGCCTACCGGGCCCGGTGCCGCGGCGGAGCCGGTGGTACAGCCCCCGTCTGCATCCGGCGGCGGCGCTTGGCTATCAGCCCCGTGGGTATGACGGCGACGATGAGGGAGGCTGATCCACAGACGCCCTCACCACGCCAGCGGTTACCGTCAGCAGGGCCGACAGCGCCGCCTCCGGCGTCGGCGACGAGACGATGAAGCCGTTGGACCAGTGGCGCAGCCGCTCCGCCGGGGCACCGATGTCGAAGACGCCGACCGGCAGGCCCAGCCCGGCCACCTCGTCCAGGACATAGCAGTAGGTTTCCGGCCAGACCGACGGCAGGAAGACCGCGTGGCAGCCACGCATGGCGAGACGCCGCGCCAGATCGTCCGGCTCGTAGCGGCCGTTGTCGTGGAAGCGGGGGGAGTCGATGGGCCGGTCGATGTTCCCGAACAGCTCGAACCGCAAGGGAAGTTGGTGGGTGTCCGCCAGCCGCACCATCGCGTCCAGGATCTTGGAGCCCTTGGCCACGTTGATCCCCCCGATGACCGCCACGCGGGCCAGCGGTGCCGCCGCCGGTGTCGGCAGCGGCGAGACGATGACATGATCGGCCAGATGCGGGATGATCCGGACACGCTCGTCGCGCAGTGTGAAGGCCCGCCGCACCACGGCGAGCGCGCTTCTGGAAAAGAAAACGTGGCGGTCGGCAAGGTCGAAGAAATCCTGCCAGGTCCGGCGGTACACCTTGATGTCGAAGCTCCCAGCGGCCGGACCGTTGTCCCCCTCCCGCCGGCGGAAATGCCGGTTGGCCGGGGCGCATTCCCGGCAGCGTTCCGGCGACGGCACGCCGCAGAAGCGGTCTTCGGCGTCGATCAGGTTCAGGGATGGGCAGACCGGCAAGTAATCATGATGCAAAACGCGCAACGGCACCCGCTGCCCGCTCCGAAGCGTCCGGATGAACTCCATCAACGCAACGGCATTCGGATGATCGACCAGCGAACTGACCACAATCTCGGACAGCGGCAGGGCGGAGACCAGAGCGCCGAGATCGGCGAGGCCGTTCGCCGGAAAACGGAAGGTGGCTTCCTTGTGCAGCAACTCGATGTCCACCGCTTCGTCCGGCATCCCCAGCACCGGCTGCCGGGTGGGGCGGACGAGCAGAACCGCCTGCCCCTGCGCATGAAGTCGCGCGATCTCCTTGGCCCGGAAGGTGGCGGCCCCGCCGTGCCCGGCGTGGTCGAACAGCAGCACCGTCCGCGGCCGGGCGTCTTCCTGCAAAATCCGGACGGCCGCCGCCGCGCGTACGGGGCGCAGCGGGTCGGCGCGGATGAAGTCCTGGACCTCCGCGTCGAATTCGGGATAGCGCTGCCGGATGATGTCGCCGGACGCCTGAATCTGGGCCTTCTTCTCGTCGCTGGAAAAGCTGCCGCCGTGCCGGTGGTGGACATAGAGATTGGGCACCGCGACGTTGACGAAACCGCGCCGCAAGGCCCGCCGGCACCAGTCCACCTCCTCGCCATAGCCGCGTCCGAAGGCGTCCAGATCGAAGAAGCCGATCTCCCGCAGCGCCCGCCGGTTCAGCGCCATGCAGAAGCCGACACCGGTCGGCACCTCCACCGGAGGCAGGTCCGACAAGGCCGCGAACGCCGCGTCGATGCGCTCCACCGTGGCGCCGAGAAAAGGCTCGTTGTCCTCGGGCATCGCGGGGAAGCCGCAGATGGTCCCGGCGTTGGTGAAGGGGGTGGTGCTGGCAATGGACGGCATCCTCTCGACCGGCCCGACCAACCGCTCCAGCCAGCCAGGCGGCACCTCCACGTCGGTGTTGAGAAGAACGACATGGCCATCGGGATTCAGGCGCGTCGCAACCTCCAATCCGGTGATGACGGCCTTCAGATACCCCTCGTTTGACGGCTTGGACACGACCGTCACGTTGTCCAGCGACGTGGCGAGAGCAATCAGGAAGGCGGTTATGCCGCGGTCGGGATTGCCGTCGTCGATGAAGACGATCCTGTGCCTGGGCTCCACCGTCTCGATCAGCGCATGCACCAGCGGGGTCAGGAACCGCTTGCCGCCATAAACCGGCACGATGATGGACACGGGTGCGGCGAGCGGAGGAGCGGGCGGGGCCTTATTCCCCGAAGCCGGACCGAGCAGGCCGAGCGCCTGGCGCGCCCCTCTCAGGGACGACGGCAGGGCCGTGGCGTAGCGCAACCCCCGCTCGGTCAGGAAACGGTAGTCCACCGCCGCCGGACCGCGCTCGCAGGCGACCTGCCAACTGCGCAACGACAGCCCTTCGCGCAGCATCAGCGGGACGAGGCACTCCTCGTCCCCGGCGGTCAGTCGCAAAACGACGGCGGACGTGTCGAGCGGCAAAGCCGCGATCACCACGAACCCGGAATGGTCCGCCAGGGGATCGCCGAGGGCAAGGCCGACGTCGTGACGGTCGATCCCCGCCTGGACGTGGACAGCGGGAGGCCGTTTCCCACGGTCGATCACCACGTCGAAAGCGCAGGCGCCATGCCGGCTGTGAAAGGCCCAGCCTTCGATCCGCAACTCGGTCCCGACCTCGATCCGCTCGATGAAGTAGCCGAACGCTCCACCCGTGGTCATTGTCTCATGCCTCTCTTGCCGCACCCGGCCAGGCGGTCAGCCGGCGAAGGCACGCTCCCGGTCTTCCAGGGACAGGATCAGGTCGGTGTCCCAGGGCATGACCCCCCGGACCGGGCCGCTCTGCGCGCAGCGGATCTCGGTGTAGTCGAGACCGCGCAGGGTCGCGATGAACCAGAAGAACGTGTCGGGCATACCCGCCGGCGTCAGATTGACGACGCGCGCGCCGGGCGGTGCGAAGACGATGTTGGTCATCGCCGCCCCCATCACTCCGACGATCCGCGACGCTCCCTTGAACAAAGCCACCTGCTCCGGCAGCGAAAGCGCATTCGGCTCGACCAGATGGTAGCCGTGCGCCAGGGCGAGGCCGATCAGGTCATCCTCATCGACGATCCGGCGGATCCCCGTCGCCCGGCGGGAGACGAACAGCCGCTCTGCACCGCCCGGAGCCACGCTTCGGGCCACGGCTTCCGCAGCGTCGAGGACCAGCGGCGACATGAAGCCGCCGTGCTCGCTCAGCCCGTCCACCAGCAGAAGATCGGCGAAGCGCAGGGGCGTGTCGTCGGCGACCAGGGTCCGAGCAAGGTCGATGCCCAGCATGGACAGCGAAAAGGCCATGCTGTCGTTGAGGTGGCCCGGCGCAAGCCCAACGAGGAAGCGGACACCGAGATCCGGCAGATGGGTGTGGACGAGATGAGCCTTGGGCAGCATCTCCATCATCCAATGGCCGTAATTGCCGATTCCACGCTTCTTGCACAGAAGGATGGGGCCAGCCGTGTCCGGTTCGGCAGCCCGTCCGCCCTGCCCGATCGCCGCCAGAACGGCCGCGTGGGCCTGGTCGATCTCCGCCTCGGAATGCTGGGTGATGGTTTCGCGGTAGAGATCGCCCTTCTGGTCGAAGACCAACCCCTCCCTGGCAACCCACACGTCCTTGAGGCGCGCGACACGCACCGCGCGCTCCGGGAAGCGCGGGGTGTTCCATGCCCATTCCATGGCTTGCAGGATGGGTTGGGGAATCAGCTCGCTGTTGACGACACGGGGGTAACTGGCATCGAAACCGGGCGACGCGAGCGTGAGAATGACCGAGTCATCGGGCAGGCTGATCGGTGTCGGTCGCATCCGGGCAGAATTCCATCGGGAGTCTGGCCGCTCCCGTCCCGGGGTGCCCGCCGCCGTGGACGGAGCACCCCAGCCGAACGGTGCGGTTACGAGCGGCCGTAATGGTCGTCGAAGCGGACGATGTCGTCCTCGCCCAGATAGGAGCCGGACTGCACCTCGATCAGGTTGAGCGGCACCTTGCCCGGGTTTTCCAGCCGATGCGGGGTGCCCAGCGGAATGTAGACGGACTCGTTCTCGCGCAGCAGGATCTGCTCGTCCCCGCGGGTCACCAGCGCGGTCCCATTGACCACGACCCAATGCTCGGCGCGATGATAGTGCTTCTGGAGCGACAGGCGGGCGCCGGGCGCCACCGTCAGCCGCTTCACCTGGAAGCGGTCGCCGGCGTGCAGCGACTGGTAGAAGCCCCAGGGGCGGTGCACCCGGCGATGCAGGAGCGGCTCGCTGCGGCCCTGCTTCTTCAGATGCTCCACCAGCGGCTTGATGTCCTGCGCCCGGTCTTTCGCGGCGACCAGGATGGCGTCCTCGGTGGCGACCACCACCGTGTCCTCCATGCCGAGCAAGGCGATGAGGGCGCCGTCCTCACTGCGGGCGTAGCAGTTGAGGCTGTCCCAGGCGATGGCGTCGCCGTGGCAGACGTTGCCGCCCTGGTCCTTCTCACCGATGTCCCACAGCGCCGACCAGGCGCCGACGTCGGTCCAGCCGATGCTGCACGGCACCACGGCGGCGGCCTCCGTGCGCTCCATCACCGCGTAGTCGATGGAGATGTTGGGAGAAGCGGCGAAAGCCTCCTCGTCGAGGCGGAAGAAATCAAGGTCGGACCGGCCCTGGGCGAGCGCCTTCCGGCAGGCGTCCAGGACCGCGGGTTCCCAGCGCTCCAGCTCGGCCAGATATTGGCGCACGGGCAGCAGGAACATGCCGCTGTTCCAGAAGAAGCTCTTTTCCGCCAGATAGCGCTCGGCCTGCTCGCGTGGAGGCTTCTCGACAAAGGCGGCGACCCGGAAGGCGCCGTCATGGCCACCCACCGCATCGCCGCGGCGGATGTAGCCATAGCCGGTTTCCGGAGCGGTCGGCACGATACCGAAGGTGGTCAGATGGCCGGCGGCGGCGGCGGCGGACGCCGTGGCCACGGCCTGGAGGAACGCGCCCTCGTCCTTGATCGCGTGGTCGGCCGGCAGCAGCAGGAGCTGTCCGTCGGGGTCATCCTCCGCGATGAGCAGCGCCGCCACGGCGGCGGCGGCGGCGGTGTTGCGCCCCACCGGCTCCAGAACGATCCGCGCCTTCCCGCATCCGGCATGCCGCATCTGTTCGGCGATGACGAAGCGGTGTTCCTGGTTGCAGACGATCAGGGGAGCGGCGAACAGCGCTGCATCGGACACCCGCTGCGCGGTATCCTGGAGCATCGAGCGTTCCGAGCAGAGCGGCAGGAACTGCTTGGGATACTGTTCCCGAGACATCGGCCAAAGCCGGACCCCGGCGCCGCCGGAAAGGATGACGGGATGAATGCGCGTGTTCTGCAAGGAAATCGTCATGGCAGCCGGAACTTGCACTATCGGAAAGGAAACCGGTTCCCTGTGTAGAGGTTTTGGGACAGACATGCTACAGCGAAATCCGATGCTTCGGAGCTTCCCGCCACACGATTCCCGTAGTGGCTTGATGCACTCCATCGCCTATTGATGGCCCGCAGCCTTCTGGTCTGTTTCCTTATGCCCGCGGTTTCAAGACTGTAACATCCGTAAGCCAGAGCTTCTTACGAGAAAGTGACGATCATAGGCATGCCTGAACACCGATCCTCCGAGCAAGGCGCGACAGCTCTGAAGCCATCCGCGGCAGAGCGGGAGGATGCCGCGGCGCCCGCCTTCACGATCATCACGCCCTGCCTGAACCGCGCCGGTCTCGTGGCGGAGGCGGTGGAGAGCGTTCTGGCCCAGGACGGGATGACGGTCGAGCACATCGTGGTGGACGGCGGGTCCACCGACGGGACGCTGGATGTGCTGGCGCGCTATCCGCACCTGCGCGTCCTGACCGGACCGGACCGGGGCGTCTATGACGCCATCAACCGCGGGCTGGCCGTCGCCCGCGGCTCGGTCATCGGGCATCTCAACAGCGACGACCTCCTGCTTCCGGGGGCACTGACCGCCATTGCCCGCGCCCTGGCCATGGCGCCGGACGCCGATGCAGCCTGTGGCGGTGCCACGGTCGTCGAAGGCGGCTCCGGCATCAATGGGGCCGGAGGGCCGCGGGAGACCTGCGGCTACGACGATCCGGCGATGAAGGGGCTGCGCCCCTTCGACCTGTGCCGCGGCGTGCCGATGATCAACGCCCGCTTCTTCCGACGCAGCCTGTACGAGCGGGTCGGCGTCTACGATCCGTCCTATCGCTACGCCGGGGACCGGGAGTTTCTGATCCGCGCCTGGACCGCCGGCATGAAGACCGTTCCGGTGGCGGAGCGGGTCTATCTCTACCGCCAGCACGCCGGCTCGATGACCATCGTCGGCGGCATGCGGCACATGGTCCCATGGCTCGACGAACACCTGCGGCTCGCCCGCCGGGTGATGAACGATCCGGCCAGTTCACCGGCGCTGTGCCGCGAAGCACGGGACTGGCATGCCTTCGAACTGGGCCGGGCCGCCACCCGCGCCCTGGCCACGGGCGGCGCTGGGCAGGCCACCCGGCTGGCCGTCGGCGGCATCGCCACGGACCCCGTCTGGCCGGCCCGCTTCGCGCTTCAGGCGAGCGGCTATTGCCTTCGCCACTATTGCCTTCGTCGCCATGAACGGGCAAAGGAACGCCCCGGTACACCCTGACACCCTTCGCGTCTTTCCAGCCGAGTTCCTTGTCCATGTCCTTATCCCAGTCCCAGTCCGCGCCCGACTTCGCCGATTTTGTCGAACGGCTTGCGAGCACCGAGCCGGTCGCCCGGATTCTGGCGGTCGGTTCGGGGCCGGGGCGGGCCTCCCTGCGGCGCGGGCTGGAAGGCAATCCGCTGCGCCCGTCCCTGACGGAGGCCGGAATCGGGGACGGTCCCGCCCTTGCGCTTCCCAACGCGCACGAGATCGGCGAAACGTGGCTGCGCTTCCGCAACGACGCCGACCTGCCGCCGCTTGCCGGCCTGCTCGCCGAACTCGAAGAGGACCTGAAGCGCCACCCCGCCGCCCCTCCCGAGACCGGCGCACGGCGGGTACGCGGCGGCTTCGGCCTGGTGCTGGTCGAAGACGCCGGCTTCACCGGGCTGCGCGCGCTGGATCGGGCTGACGACACCGCCACCGTCGTGATCCGGGCTTCCTCCAAGACCGGAAGCGGCTGGCTGATGCGCCGCCGCCTGCGCGACGAGCCCGGCTGGGAGACGATCGCTGAGGGCGAGGACTGGGTCGCCTTCCGGCGGCGCCCCCTGGAGTCCGGGTCCGACCTGCCGATCCATTTCTTCACCATCGTCCTGAACGGCGAGCCCTTCATCCGCTACCACGAGGCGATCTTCGCCTCGCTGCCCTTGCGGTGGCACTGGCACATCGTGGAGGGCGTGGCCTCGCTGTCCCACGATACCAGCTGGAGCCTGGCGTCCGGCGGACGGGTGCTGGACAGCGTGCACGACCGGGGCCGCAGCAACGACGGCACCTCCGCCTATCTGGACGATCTGGCGGCCCGTCACCCGGACCGCATCACCATCCACCGCAAGCCCCTGGATTCCTTCTGGGACGGCAAGCGCGAGATGGTCAACGCTCCCCTGCCCCATATCCGCGAGGCGGGGCTGCTCTGGCAGGTGGACGCCGACGAGTTGTGGACGGCGGAGCAGATCCGCACCGTCCACGCCATGTTCCAGGCCAACCCGAAGCGCACCGCCGCCTTCTATTGGTGCGACTATTTCGTCGGGCCGGAGCGGATCGTCAGCACGCGCCACAACTACGCCCAGAACCCGCAACAGGAATGGCTGCGCACCTGGCGCTTCGAGCCCGGCATGACCTGGGCGGCCCACGAGCCGCCGACCCTTGTCGGCGCCGACGGCAAGGACGGTGCCCAGATCGACCCCTTCACCCAGGACGAGATGGAGGAGGCCGGCGTCGTCTTCCAGCATTTCGCCTACGCGACCGAGGCGCAGGCCGCCTTCAAGGAAAGCTATTACGGCTACAAGGACGCCCGTGCCCACTGGCGCCGCCTTCAGAAGGAGGTGACGGGGTCGGCGCTGCTGCGCGACTATCTGCCCTGGGTGAGCGACGAGACGCTGGCCGACACAGCCGCCGCCCGTGGCGTGGTGCCCATCGCCGTGCCGGATGAGGCGGCGGGGAGCGGGGCCTGGCGCTTCCTTGATCCCGCGGAGGTCGCCGAACGGCGCAAAGCCCTGGCGCCGACGCGGCCGAAGATCCTGGTGGATGGGGTGTTCTACCAGCATCTCGGCTCCGGCATTGCGCGGGTCTGGACGGCGGTGCTGCAGGCCTGGGCGGCATCCGGCTTCGCCGAACATGTCGTCCTGCTCGACCGCGCCGGCACCGCGCCGCGGATTCCCGGCGTGCACACCCGGACCATCCGTGCCCATAACAAGGCCTCCCCGGGCGCCGACAGCCTCCATCTGGAGAGGGTCTGCCGGGAGGAGGGGGCGGATCTCTTCGTCTCCACCTACTACACGGCGCCGACCGCCACGCCCTCGGTCTTCATGGGCTACGACATGATCCCGGAGGCGCTGGGCTTCCCACTCGCCGACGAGACCTGGCGGGAGAAGCACCGGGCGATTCTGCACGCCTCGGCCCACATCATGATCTCGCGGAACTCTGCCCGCGACCTGGAACGGTTGTTTCCCTCGGTCCCGGCTGGCAGCACGGCGGTGGCCTATTGCGGCGTCGGAGACGCTTTCCGCGCGGCGGACGCGGCGGAGGTGGACGGCTTCCGCAAGGCGCACGGGCTGACCGGCCCCTATGTGCTGATGGTGGGCGAGCGATCCGGCTATCAGGGCTACAAGAACGGCCTTCTGCTGTTCCGTGCGCTCGGGCTGGGCGATCCGGCGACCCGCGACCTGACGGTCGTGTGCGTGGGCGGCGGCAAGGAGGTGGAGCCGATGTTCCGCGCCCTGGCCCCCGACACCCGGACGCTGCGCCTGTCGCTGACCGACGAGGAACTGCGGCTGGCCTACGCCGGAGCGGAGGCCCTCGCTTACCCCTCGCGCTACGAAGGCTTCGGCATGCCGGTGGTCGAGGCGATGGCCTGCGGCTGCCCGGTCGTCACCTGCGCCAACTCCTCGCTGATCGAGGTGGCCGGCGACGCCGCGCTGTTCGTGGGCGAGGATGACGCCGCCGGCATGGTGGCGGCCCTTGCCGCCGCCCGCGACCCGGAACGCCGCGCCGAACTGGTCCGCCGCGGTCTGGCACAGGCCGCCCGCTTCACCTTCGGCGCCATGGCCGAGGCGATGGCCGCCCATCTGCTGGACAGCGCGGCGAAGCTGAAGGACGGGCGCCTCGCCCCGCCGGCGCCGGTGTGGCAGGAACTGCGGGCGACGCAGGCCGCGGGCATGGCCGCCGGCACCGGCGACGAGGACGACGAGTCACCCTGGGTCCTGCGCCGCCGCCTGCAGCGCAGTGAACAGCATCTGCACACGGTCCGGAACGAGCTGAGCAGTATGCAGAACAGCCCCTTCTGGCGCCTGCGCGCGGTCACGCTGGGCATCCTGGTGCGACTCGGCGTGAATTGGCGGCGCTGAGCCGCGGCATGCGTGTCCTCTTCGACGACCATATCTTTTCCATCCAGCGTCACGGCGGAGTGTCCCGCTGCTTTGCCGAGGTCGTCACGGAAATGCGCGCCCGTCCCGGCGTGCAGGTAGTCCTGCCCTTCCGGCAGGTCATCAACAGCCACCTGATGGACCAGCCGGGCCTGGACGTCCGGGGCTTCTTGGGGGGCGGGCATTTTCCCGGCAAGCGCAGCCTGCTGCGCGCCCACAACCGCAGGCTCGTCCGCCGGGCGCTCGGCCATGGAGCCTTCGACGTCTTCCACCAGACCTTCTACGATGCCGGCCTGATCGATCTCCTGCACGGGCGGCCCATGGTGGTGACGGTGCACGACATGGCGCCGGAACTGATGCCGGAGATCTTCCCGAAGCCGGAGGAGATCCACCCCGGCAAGCGGGCGCTCTGCGCCGCCGCCGCCGCCATCGTCGCGGTGTCGGCGCACACCAAGGCCGATCTGGTCCGGCTCTATGGAATCGACCCGGCGCGGGTGGAGGTGGTGCATCACGGCCTGTCGCGCGACGCCGTGTGGGTGCCGGGACGCCGTGCGGGGATCGCGCTGCCGGACCGCTACCTGTTGATCGTGGGGCGCCGCGACGGCTACAAGAACTTCGCGGGCGTGGCGCGGCGTCTGGCCGCCCTGCTGGCGCGCCGACCCGACCTGCATCTGGTCTGCGTCGGCGGTGGTCATCTCCAGGACGAGGAGCGCCAGCCCTTCCTGGAGGCCGGCTGCGCCACCCGCCTGCACCAGCGCACGCTGCCAGCCAACGACCTCGCCTACGCCTACGCGCACGCAGCCGCCTTCGTCTTCCCATCGCTGTACGAAGGATTCGGGCTGCCGATTTTGGAAAGCTTCGCCAATGGCTGCCCGGCGGTGTTGAGCGACCGGAGTTGCTTCCCCGAGATCGCCAGCGATGCCGCCGTCTACTTCGACCCCGCCACGCCCGAGAGCCTGACCGAGGCCCTGGAACGGGTGCTCGACGACAGCCCTCTGCGGCACCGGCTGATCGCCGACGGCCGCCGCCGCGTCCGCGACTTCACTTGGCCGGCGGCGACCGACCGGCTGCTGGCCCTCTACCGCCGCCTGCCTGCCCGCCACTAGAGCATTTTCCAGTTACTCCGGTTCATAGCCGGCGGCGGTGAAGTAGTTGGCGCATTCGTTGGGAGGGAACTC